>JAFMML010000045.1 GCA_017859745.1 Planctomycetota bacterium | reverse complement strand
TCAGCCCCAGTTGGCCAGCAGGATCGTCAGGTCTGCACCACCGACGGTGCCGTCGTCGTTGAGATCGCCCGGGCCGGGCTGCCCCCAGTCGGCCAGCAGGATCGTCAGATCGGCGCCATCCACGACGCCGTCGCCGTTGAGGTCGCCGACGATCGACGAGGTCAGGTCGATCTCCGCTGCATCCATGTCGACCGGAGCGCTCATGCCGGTCTGCATCCACAGATCGTGCAGCACCTCGCCGCGGTCGTTGGTGACGTTGGCGTCGCGAAGGAACTCGATGTATTCGCGGGAGCTGGTCTGGTAGTAGAGGATCGCGACGGCCCGCGCGGCGCCGGCGGGAATCAGGTACTCGGTGTCGTCCCAGTACTGGCCGTCCTCGTAGTGGTAGTCCACCGGCTCGGCCTGCACGCTCTCGAATCCCGTGTTGGTGAAGCCCCGCGGCGGGATGCGGTTGTCGGAGATCACCTTGTTGTTGAGTGCGAGGTGGAAGCTCTTGCCCTCGGGCAGACCGGTGTAGCCCGCGACGTCGGAGTCGAGTCCGTGCTTGGCCTCCCAGATCTTGGTGCCCTCGACCTCGAGGGTCGCGGTGTCGAAGTCGTAGCCGCCGCTCTCGGCGACGATCTGGTCCTTCGCGTCGAGGAAGCGCACGTTGAGCCACATCCGACGACCTTCCGGATACCCGGTGGGAAGCTTGTGCCCGGTCTGGTTGACGATGCGAACCCGCAGCAGGTCGCCCTCCTGGGACAGTTCCATGTCCGAGGCGTTGCGCAGACTCTGCAGGGTGCGGCTCTTCGCCTCGTCGACCCGCTCCTGCGTCACGCCGAGGAAGTCCGCCTCGTCGCCCAGCGACAGCCGGATCGCCTCCATGACCCAGGTGTTGGCCCCGTTGAAGGCGTGCTGGGGCAGATGCTGGCGTTCGAAGAACGGCGGGTTCTCCCAGAACGCGCAACCGCCGCCGACCTGGTCGGGCATGTGGCAGTCCTGGCAGGAGCTGATCACGCCGTTGGGGTGGTTGCCGCCGAAGCGATCGTCGTCGAACTCGACGCCCGTCGTGGCGAACTGGCTCATGCTCCACTCGCTGTAGGTCCGCTGCTCGGGGAACATGTCGCGAGGGTTCTGCGTGGGATGCGGGGCGTCGAGCGCCGCCAGGGGATAGCGCACCTCGCCGGTCTTCTTGTCCACGGTCCTCATGGTGAGCGGGTTGCTCACGTCGTGGCAGGTCGCGCAGAACTCGCTGGTGGTGTGGAAGGGCGAACTGATCAGACGGATGGGAGCGCCGAGGGCGTCGAGTCCGTGCAGGTTCTGCGGCACGTCGTCGGCAGGGGCCCGACGGCTGTCGACCGGATCGACGACGTAGCGGGCGTTGCCGAATCCCGCGGGCAACAGGCCCTGCTTGGCGAGCGACGAAAGCACCGACGTGTCGGGATCGGGTTCGTCGCCGGGATAGCCCGACGCCGGAAGATCATCTGGCACCGGGTTCACGACGCGGTGGCAGAAGTTGCAGTTGACCCCGTCGAAGTCGGCGAACTCGAAGTGGTCGGTCGTGCCGTCGAAGGACCTCCCGCCGAGCCACGCACCCGGGGCGTGGCAGCGGATGCAGGTCTCGCCGCCGGTGTTCACGTCCTGGTTGGCGATCGCCAGCGCCGCGTGCCAGACCGGGTCCCGGGCCGATTGGCCCTTGAGGCTGACCACCCACGTGTCGTAGGGCGCATCCTCGGGGTCGTAGTCGGAGTGGCAGTAGGTGCAGGAGAAGCTCTCGACGATCGGCTGCAGCTCAAAGGGATTCTCGTCGGGCTGGGTGCCCGGCTGGAAGAAGTCCTCCGGTGTCGCCGGAATCTGGACCTGACCTCCGGGGGGCGACCCGGTCGCAGCCAGAAGCGCGGGGACGCTCAACGCCACGGCGCCACCAACCAGCGCAAGGTGGTGCATGCGAAGTCGCCGCATCGGACCGGGAAGGAGACTGGAGGGTCGAGTGGTCATCTCTAACAGGAAGCGGGGTTGCGCCGCGGGCGGCGATGATGGTCCGGGGAGACGGGGGGCATCAAGCACCCATCAAACCGCCTCGATCGCATTGTTTCAAAAGTTCCAGAATCGACGTGCTAGTCGTTGATGAGGGTAGCTTCGGAACGGCCAAGGGCGACTCCGATCCCATCAATTCGGGCGGAAGTCGTCCCGGGTTCGTCGCAACCCGAGGCTCCGCCAAGAGCTCCCGGCCGATTCCGCTGGAGAACCGGTGCGATCGAGGCAGATCGACCCCGCCTCGCGACCCTGGGCCCGGGCTTCACGGAGCGAGGTCCCGTGCGGTCCCCGGAGAGTTGCCGGAGGCCATGAGGGCAGGATCGCGCTCGATCGGTGGGAATGGGGGTCCGATAGACTCCGGCCATGCAGACTCCTCGGGCGTCACGGCGTCTCCGGCAGCGTGCTCGCGGTGCGGTTCGACTGGCGTCGCTGGTTCTCATCGCCGTCGCCGGTGGAGCGTGCACGAGCGTTCCCGACGCGCCTCGGGCTCTCGTGGTGCCGAGCGATCGCTACGACGCGGTCTTCGATGCCGCCGTGGACACCGCCCGCGACGCCGGGCTTCCGCCGCTGGTGCGGGATCGGACGGCCGGCGTCATCGAGACGGAGACCCGCATCGCGGGATCGCTGCTCGAACCCTGGCTCTGGGGTGAGGAATCGCTGGCGCAGGCCACCGAGAACACGCTGTTGTTCCAGCGTCGGCGGGCCCGCATCGAGTTCTCGCCGGAGGTTCCTGCGAGCGCACGCCTTCGGGGTGCGGACCGGCCGCTGCCGGAGCCCGGCGTCGCCGGCGCGGCGGCGACGCCTTTGGATCTTCGATCGGATTCTGGCCCACTCGAGGTGCGGGTGCGTGTCTTCGTCGAGCGCGCGTTCGTGCCCAACCTGAACATGAGCAGCTACAGCCGGATCCTCTCGACCCGATACAGCACACCGCTCGATCCGGCGGAAGAGACATGGACTCCGGTGGGGCGGGATCGCGCCTGGGAGGCGCGGATCCTCGCGGATCTCGGCCGACGCATGAACCTCGTCGCGGTCGCCGAGGACGGTCGGCCGAGTTCCTGAGCCTTCGGTACCCCAGAGCGATTCAGGCGAGTTCGATGCGGGGATCCACCCAGCGGTACAGGACGTCGACGGCCAGGTTCATGCAGACCAGGAGCGTCGAGTACACGAGGACCACGCCCATGATCAGCGTGAGGTCCTTGTTGAGAACCGCCTCGACGAAGTGCCTGCCGATGCCGGGGATCGAGAAGACCTTCTCGACGACGAACGATCCGGTCAGCACCGCCGCCGATGCGGGGCCGAGATAGCTCAGCACGGGAAGAAACGCGTTGCGCAAGGCGTGATGCCACGCGGCACCCGCCCGCGAACGCCCCTTGGCTCGCGCCGTGCGGACATGGTCGGAGGTCATCTGCTCGATGAGTCCGAAACGGAGCAGCCTCGCGACATAGGCCGCGAGCGGCAGGGACAGGGCCAACGCCGGCAGCCAGACGTGCGAAAGGCCGCCCCAGCCCGCGACCGGTGCAAGTCCCCACGACACCGCGAGCCAGACGAGCAGGCCGGCACCGACCACGAACGAGGGCACGCTGATTCCCAGCAACGCGATCGCCTGCGTCACCAGATCGAGTGGGGAGTCCGGGCGCAGGCCGCCGACGAGTCCGGCGGCGACGCCGATCGCCAGGCCGATCAGGATCGCGGCGAGACCCAGCGTCAACGACACCGGCAGACCCGCCGCGAGGATCTCGTTGACGGTCAGATCGCGCTGTCGAAGGCTCGGCCCGAGATCGAACACCCGCTCGCTTCGACCTCGCAACCAGTCGAGGCCCGAGGCGCCGGCGAGATAGTCGGCGGCGAACGCGACCGGATCGTCGAGGCGGTACTGGGCCCGCATGGCGCGTTCGATCTCCGGCGGCGGACGCCGTCCCTCGCCCTGTTCGAGGGGATTGCCCGGCACGATCCACGCGAGCGCGAAGGTCGCCACGAAGACGAGGCCGACGATCAGCGGAAGCTGCAGCAGGCGCCGTGCGACGAAACCGATCATGGAGTCGCCTCGACGGCGCGGACCGCCGGACCGCTGCTGCGCGAGGTCTGCAGCAGCGCGAGATCGTGATCGAGCATGGCGTGGTTCGCGAGGCCGCGCAGCCGGCCGGGTTCGTACATGTAGACGGTCACGAACCGGCAGATCGGCAGCACCGGGCAGTCCTCCTCGACGATGATCCGCTCGGCCTCCTCGAGCAGCGCGAAGCGCAGCGTGGGATCCCGCTCTCGATCCGCCTCGGCGAGCAGACCGTCCACACGGCGGCTCGAGTAGCCCCGCAGGTTGTTGCCGTCGCCGGTTCGGCAGAGGTCGAGGAAGGTGGTCGGATCGAGGAAGTCGCCGAACCATCCGCCGCGGGCGATCATGAAGTTGCCGCTGCGGAGATCCTCGCGGTAGTAGCGCTGCTCCTGTCCACGCGGAGCGATCTCGACGCCGAGCGTCGACTCCCACATCGATTCGAGCGCCAGGCAGATGTCTCGCCAGCGACTCGAGCCGGTGGAGTACAGCAGATCGATCGTCGGAAACCTCGTTCCGGTGGCGTGTTCGACGAGACCGTCGCCGTCTCGATCGACCCAGCCCGCGGCCGCGAGTTCGCGCCTCGCCGCTTCGGGATCGAAGCCGAGTCCCTGCGGGATCTCGTAGTCGGGGATCACCCCCGGGGGGATGAGCGACTGCGCCGTCGGCTCTCGAAGGCGCGTGACCCGCTCGACCAGCACGTCCCGATCGGTCGCGAGCGTGAACGCCCGTCGCACCGCCGGATCGGCGAAGGGATTGAACCGGCCGCCGTCGAGTTCCGGTCGGCAGTTGAAGTGGAAGAAGTCCGTTCCGAAGGTGCCGACGGCGTGGATGTCCCGACGCTCGCCCGCGGCGGGATCCGGCAGCGCGGCGAGCGCCTCGTCGGGCGACGACTCGACGAGTCCGCGTTCCCATGCCGCAGCGTGATTCTCCAGATAGGCGGCACGCTGTTCGAGCAGATCGGTGCGATATCCGACGGTGACGTCGCTGAGCCAGTCGAACTCGCCGCTGACGTAGGCCAGCACCGCCGTCGACGGGTCCTCGACGACCACCGCCTCGATCGACTCGCTGTGGATGCGATCGGGATCGCGGTAGTGCGGATTTCGTTCGAGCCGGAGGTCGCGCTTGTGACGCCTTCTCGCCAGCACGTAGGGACCGTTGGAGACGAGCGTGCCCGCGGCGGTCCATCCCGGATCCTCGATGCGGCGCCCGGTGTCGACGTCGAGACGAGTGTGCGCATCCAGCGTCGCCCGATGCACCGGACTGCAGATGGGGAATCCCATCAGGTTGAGCAGGTGGGGAACGGGACGCGAGAGCCGAAGCTCGAAGGTCCGCTCGTCGGGACAGGCGATGCCGACGTCGGCGTCGAACCGGGCTTCGGTCTCCGCCCAGAGGGCGGCGGCGGCATCCTCGTCGCGAACGTCGCGATCGGCGTACTCCGCGAGACGTCGCATCCGCCATTCGAGGAACTCCGGAGTTCCGTCGATCGCCATCAGCAGTCCCGAGTAGTCCGCCGCCGTGTCGGGCAGCAGCGCCCTCAGGAGACCGGCGCGGACGTCGAGGCTCGAGACCGGGTCGCCGTTGCTCCAGCGGGCCGCGGGATCGATCTCGAAGGTCCAGCGCAGTCCGTCGTCGCTTGCCCGCCAACTCCGGGCGACGGCGGGAAGCGGACGGCCGGTGTCGGGATCGCTGCGGACGAGGCCCTCGTACAAGCCTCGGGCGAGGCGGATGTCCTGCTGGTAGGTCATCCGCTGGGGATCGAGCGTGAAGCAGTCGGAGGCCTGAGCGAAGACCACCTCGGCGCGAGGGCGGACGTCCTCCAGCGCGATCGAGACCGCGAGCAGTCCACCCAGAATCGCCACGATGCCGATCGCGATCCGCACGGCGCGAGTGTACGGCGACCGGAGGATCGATCGCCGCTTCGGGCCTCCGGAATCAGTTGCGGGTCAGGTTCGCAAGCACTTCGGCCTGTTGGGCGGTCTTCTCGAAGGTCGGCCGCATGGAAGCGGGCGCGGTGTCGAGACCGCTGCGGGCCGCCTGCTCGGCCGAAGCGAAGACCGGCCCGAACTGGCGGGCGAACTCGGCCCGTTCGCGGGCACTCATCCGGACCAGTTGATTCCGAAGCTCCAGCAGCGAGCGATAGACCGCCTCGACGAGTTCGGGCGACCCCTTCATCCGAGAGACGGCCCCTTCGAGCGTCGAGACCTGGCTCCGACGCGCCAGCGCCACCGAGGCGGCGGGGGCGTTGGGCAGTCTGGCGATCGAGTCGAGGGCCTCCATCGACTGGAGAAGGATCATCCACTCGGTCTCCGCCGCCGCCATCGAGGCGATTCGTCGGGTGGTCCCGTCGAGCTGCGCGGGGTTCAGCTCGGCATCGACGATCGCGGAGGCGAGGAGGCCCGCCGCGACGAGTCGCTTGGAGAGATTCGCCTCGCGATCCGGATCGGCGTGGTCGAGGACGACCGTGACCGCATCGGGTGTCCGAAGGAACCGGACCGCCTGCATCGCGTTGATCGCCCGGAAGGTGTCGTCCCCCGAGATCGACGACTGGAGTTCGGAGATGACCGCTTCTCCGTAGGCCCGTCGGAAGATCGGGGTCGCCGAAGGCGAGCGTGCCACGCTGATCAGCTCGGCGCGAGCCTCGTTGACCTCCGCCGGCGTCCCGTTGGCGATCCGATCCCCCCAGGTGGAGGCGAACGACCTGACGGTCTCGAGGTCTCCCTGATCGAGCGAACGACTCGCCGAGACGATTCGCGAAGGGAGATCGTTGGTCCGCTGGGCGAGGGCCTGCGCCGTGGGTGCGGCGAGGATGCAGCCGAGAATGATGCCAGCGAGGGAGTGGTGCACCGGGATATGGTCTCGTCGACGAGGGACCTTCGTGAACTCGGATGGATCGCCCGCAGGCGAACCTGTGCGGCGTGAACTCCTCTGCCGGTGGGACTGTACGGCGTGAAGGCGGAGTCGTGGAAATCCCGACCGCCGCACGCGCCGAGAGCCTCCAAATCGCCTTTTGCCCAGCATGCGGAGGAACGGCGGACGGTATCGGTCGCCTTGGGCAGTGTCAACGCTCCGGAGCACACGGCGAGCCCGTCGCGATCTGAAGTTGAAGGCGAGAATCGCCAGTGGAACCCCCGTCATCGCCGACGAACGGGAATCCCGAGGAACCCCATGCCGACCTGCCCGATCAGACGACATCGCCGCCTCCCAACCGGGCCGACCCTGTGCCTTCTCGTGGCCCTTGGGACCGCACCCGGAGTGCTGGCCCAGGAACCGGCCCAGAACCCGGTCCAGAATCCGGCGGACCAGGTGTCGGCACCGGCGGCGACCGCCCCCACGGATCGCCTCGTCCAGGCGGGTCGGGTGCAGCTTGCCCGCCTGCTCGCCGGCAGTGCCATAGACCTCCTCCAGCTCCCGGAGCCCACGAGCGACGACTACCGCGTGGCGGTGACGCTCTCGGAGTGGGCGACCGAACTCGACCCGGACTGGGAGGACGGTTGGCGTGTTCTCCTGCGAATCGCCGCCGCGGCCGAGGGCATCGACGACCGGACCGCCGACCGGATGAGGAAGGCGCTGTCGGCGATCGTGCGCCTCGATCCCCGCGACGAGGTCGCGCGGCTTCGACTGTTGAGCCTCGCGGTCGAACGCTTCGACACCGTCGAGGAGCGGCTCGCCGCCTACGACCGGCTGCTGGAGCGTTCGAACCTCTCGAAGCTGGGCACTGCGGTGGCGGCCCGACTCGCGTACGAGTCGGCGATGCTGCTCTATCGAAGCGGAGACATCGAGGGATTCGCCGAACGCCTTGCCGAGTCGGTGGCGCTCGATCCCTCCTACCCGCCGGCCACGGAGATGGCCGCCGGCTTCCTGCGGCACAACCTCGACGATCCGGTGGGCGAGGTCGAGCTCTTCGCCACGGCCGCACTGGCCAACCCGTCGAACCTGCTTCCGCTGAAGACGCTCGCCTCGATCGCCCTCGGCAACGGGGCCTATCGAGCCGCGGCCCGTCTGTACGGCCTTCTCGTCGAACTCGAGCCGATCTCCTCGGAGGAGTCGGCCGAGGCGACCGCCGGTCTGGCCCTCGCTCGATGGGCGTTGGGCGAGGCGGCGGCGGCGGTCGACCTGATCGATGCCCGTCAGGACACGCTCGATCAGATGACCCGGGACGAGGCGCGACGTCGAGATCCGGCGCTGGGCCCACTGGAGTCCGAGCAGATTCGAGCCCGGCCGAATCGGCAACTCGCCGCCGTGAAGGCGGTCATCCAGCGAAGCCGCGGCAGCGCCGAGGCCGATGCGGCCCTGGCGGTGGCGATGGTGGCGTTGCGGGCCGAGGCGGATCGGGTCATGAAGTCGTCCGAGGCCGACGAAGACCGTTCGCGGCGCCTTGGCATGCTGGCGATCGATGGAACGAGTCTCGTGCTTTGGCTTGGCGAGGACGTCGATGCATCGCGGCGAATGATCGACGAGTTGGCCGCGGTCCTGACGCTCTCCGAGGGCGCCGAGGGTCAGTTCACCGGCTGGATCGCCTTGCAGGAGGACGATTCGGCATCGGCGATCGAGGCGTTCGAGCCGATCGCCGACCAGTCCCCGCTGGCCGCCATCGGCCTCGCCGAGGCGATGGAGCGGAGCGGCCGAAGAAGCGATGCCGCTCGTCGACATCTCGCCACGGCACGCAGCATGCCCGGATCCATGCATGGGATCTGGGCCCGAGACCGGCTGGCGCGACTGCTCGAGCAGCCGGTACCCGCCTCGGAGGTCGCCGAGGCGATCGAGTCGATCGTCGGAGAGATCCCACGAACCTACGACCGACTCCTGCTCGATCGAGAGCGGGCGGTGGCGCTGACCCTCAGGCCACCCGCATCGGTCGTCGAGCCTCTTCAGCCGCTCATCGTGGAAGTGGAGGTCGCCAACCTCACCGATCTCCCGCTCGCGATCGACACGGTCGGACCGATCGAGCCGAATCTCGCCATTCTCGCGACCGCTCAGGTGCCTCAGATCCAGGGCACCGTGCAGGCGGATCCCATGGTTGTGCCGATCGGTCGGCGTCTCCGCCTCGAACCACGCGAGCGTGTCGTCGTGCCGATCGATCTGAATCTCGGGCCGGTGGGGGACGTCCTCGAACGGACCGCGATCTCCGGAGCCACCGTGCAGGCCCGAGTGCTCTCGAACTTTCGCCCCATCCCAGGCGGCGCCTTGCAACCGGGCATGCTCGGCGCGAAGGCGCAGGGTCCGCAGATGCGCGTCGACGGCATCCGCATCAGCAGTGGATGGCTCGACGACGCCGTGGCGGCGATTCGAACTCCCGACGAAGCGGGCGATCTGGTGCTGATCTCCCTGCTGGCCTCGGTCGGAGCGGCGACGGAGTCGAGTCTCGAGGCGATTCCCGAGGGCGAGTTCACCGCGATCGGCGAGATCTTCCCCACGATTCTGGCGGCGTGGCCGCTGCTCGGACCTGCCGGGCAGGGATGGCTGCTGGCGTCGCTGCCCGCCATGGACTCGGAGGGCCTCGATCGAATCGTGGCCGAAGCGAGACGCAGCGAGGATGTCCTGACGATCCTCGGGTACGTGTTGGGTCGGGTTCGATCGCCGGACGACCCGGTGCTTCTCGAGGCACTCGCCTCGGACGATCCTCGACTGCGGATCGTCGCCGAACTCGTCGCGTCTCGATTCGAACCGGCGGGCCGTCAGTCCACCCCTCGACCGCCGGCCGGGGCGCCATGACCGGTCTCTCGAGATCGCGGTGAGTTCCGTGGACGCCTCGTCGACACGAGGTCGGCGCCTCCTCCCCTCGCTGGTCGGGGCCGGCCTGCTGGTCGCCGCGGGGGTTGCGATCTACATGCAGCGGGACGCCCTGGTGGCGTCATGGACGGCGATCGAGGATCCACCGTTGTGGGCGACGCTGGCCCTGCCGCTCTCGACCCTCGCGTCGCTGGCGATCGGGACGATTCTGTTCGAACGTCTGCTCCGCGATGTGCCCGATCTCGATCGGCGCGATCTCGCAGCGCTGGTCGCGTCGTCGACGCTCTTCAACCTGCTGCCGCTGAAGGCCGGCCTGGTGGGTCGTACGGCATGGCAGCGTCGTCACCAGCAGGTGCCGATTCGTCGATCGGTGCTGGTGGCGGTCCAGTTGGCGACGCTCTCGCTCGCGGCGGTGGCGATCGCGGTCGCGGCGATCGCCGGATCCTCCGCGTCGGGACTGCCGTTGGTGGCGATCTGGGGACCGGTGACCGCGACCGCCTTCGCCATCGGTCTGGTGGGGCCGTCGGCCTGGCGACAGGGGCGGGTGTCGAGTGGCGGCGTGATGTTGGGATGGCGCCTTCTCGATGTGACGGTCTGGTCGGTCCGATTCGCCGCCGGATTCGCGATTGTGGGGATCGACCTCGCCCCGTCGTCGGCGATGGCCCTCGCCTGCGTGGCCGCGATCACGGGACTCGTGCCGATCGTGGGCACGACCCTCGGGGTGCGCGAATGGGTGGTGGCGCTGGTCGCCCCGGCGCTGGTCGGGATCGCCTGGGATCAGGCGCTCGCGGCGGAACTGCTCGCTCGCGGAGTCGAGGTGGCGACGGTGGCGGTCGCCGGGGGCGTCGGGACGTGGTGGTTGTGGCGTCGATCGTTCGCTTGGTCCGAAAGACCGATGGGCGGGGGTTCCGGTCCGTCGGCGTGACGTGTCCGGATCGACCTCGCCGCGTCTTGGATGCGGGCACGACCAGGTCCCACCGCAGGTATCCTTCCCGACCCATGGCTTCGGTCTGCTTCTACTTCCAGGTCCACCAGCCCTTCCGCATCCGGCGGTACTCGGTCTTCGACCGCGACCCGTTCTACTTCGACAACGAGGTCAACGAGCGGATCTGCCTGAAGGTCGCGGACAAGTGCTATCGCCCGGCGACGCGGATGATGCTCGACCTCATTCGTCGCCACGACAAGCGGTTCCGAATCTCCTACGCGATCACTTCGACGGCGCTGGAGCAGTTCGAACTGTGGGCTCCGGATCTGATCGACCTGTTCAAGGAGCTCGCCGACACCGGAGCGGTCGAGTTCGTCGCCGAGACCAGCCACCACTCGCTGAGCTTCCTGTACTCCCGTGAGGAGTTCGACGCCCAGGTCGCCGCGCACGAGGCGCGGCTCGCCAAGCTCTTCGGGGCGTCGCCGCGCACCTTCCGCAACACCGAGCTCATCTACTCCGACGAACTCGCCTCCCACATCGCGGCGCAGGGCCGCTACCGGGCGATCCTCTGCGAGGGCGTGGACTCGATCCTGACCTACCGCTCGCCCAACTACGTCTACCTCCCGCCGGGTGTGGGCGAAGACGGGCCGCGACTGCTGCTGAAGAACTACCGGCTTTCCGACGACATCGCCTTCCGGTTCTCCGATCGCAACTGGAAGGAGTGGCCGCTCGACGCCGGACGCTTCGCCAGATGGGTCAACCAGATCAACGGCGACGGCTTCGTCTGCAACCTGTTCATGGACTACGAGACCTTCGGCGAACACCAGTGGGCCGACACGGGGATCTTCGAGTTCCTCGACGCCTTGCCTGGAGCGGTCTACGACGCCAACCCTGGACAGAACGACTTCCAGATGCCCCGCGAGATCGTGGACCGGTACGCACCCGTCGGGACCTACGAGGTCCCGCGCTGGATCTCGTGGGCCGACACCGAGCGGGATCTGACCGCCTGGCTCGGCAACGCGATGCAGGAGCACGCCGCCAAGGAGCTCTATGCCCTCGAAGGTCCGGTCAAGGCGAAGCACGCCGCGGGCGACGAGCACATCCTCGAGGATTGGCGAAAGCTGACCACCAGCGACCACCTGTACTACATGTGCACCAAGTACTGGGCCGACGGCGACGTCCACAAGTACTTCAGCCCCTACGACAGCCCGTACGACGCGTACATCAACTTCATGAACGTGCTCGACAACGTGCGGGTCCGCGCGGGGGAAGCGGCCACCGGCGGAACGTCGGGGCGCGTGACCGCACCGTCACCCGCCGTTCAGACCCCGTAGAAGTCTCGGTACCACTCGATGAATCGGGCGACGCCCACCTCGACCGGCGTGTTCGGTCGGTAGCCGACGTCGCGTTCGAGATCGTCGCAGCTTGCGGTGGTGTCTGCGACGTCCTCGGGACGGGCCGGCCGCATCAGGATCTTCGCCTTTCGCCCCAGGCATCCCTCGATCAGCTCGATGTAGCGGAGCAGCTCGACCGGCGATCCGCTGCCGATGTTGTAGATCCGCCATGGACTGCGACTGGTCGCCGGATCCGGAGAGGCGCCGCTCCAGTCGGGGTCTCCGTCGGGGATGCGATCGAGGACTCGGACGACGCCCTCCGCGATGTCGTCGATGTAGGTGAAGTCGCGGGTGTGTCGGCCGTGGTTGAAGACCTCGATCGGTTCGCCCTCGAGAATCCGCTTCGCGAAGATGAACAGCGCCATGTCCGGCCGACCCCATGGTCCGTAGACGCTGAAGAACCGCAGCCCGGTCGTCGGCAGTGCGAACAGGTTCGAGTAGGCGTGGGCGAACAGTTCGTTGGCCTTCTTGCTCGCCGCGTAGATCGTCAGCGGGTGGTCGACGGGGGCGTGCTCGGACGAGGGCAGGATCGTGTTCGCGCCGTAGACCGAACTGCTCGAGGCGTAGACCAGATGCCTGCAGCCGTGGTGCCGGCAGCCCTCGAGGATGTTCTGGAACCCCACCACGTTGCTCGTGACGTAGGCGTACGGGTTCTCGAGCGAGTACCGCACGCCGGCCTGGGCGGCGAGATGGACGACCCTGGGAAAGCGATGCTTCGCGAAGAGCGCCTCCATGCCGGCGCGGTCCGCGACGTCGAGCGTCTCGAGTGAGAATCCGGGCCGGGCCTCGAGTCGAGCAAGTCTTGCGAGCTTCAGATTGGGGTCGTAGTAGGCGTTGAGGTTGTCGACACCGATCACCGACTCGCCGCGATCGATCAGGCGATGGGCGACATGGGAGCCGATGAAGCCGGCGGCACCGGTGACGAGGATGGGAGCAGACATGGGTTCGGGTGGTTCGAAGGGTATCGCCTTTCGAGCGTCCTCCGGATGGCGGAGCGACGCGCTGCGAGTTCAGCATCCCCACCGCGAGCGCCACGCCTCGAAGGCCAGCACCCACCACAGGCGATCGGCGGACTTCGGCACGCCGCGGGCGAGGTCGTTCCGAAGGCGTGCAACCCCGTCGGGTCGAATCGGTCCTCCCGCGAGGCGTGCCGGGTCGAGGCGGTCCCGGATCGTCGCCGACATCGGCCCGTCGAGCCATCGCGTCATCGGGACCGCGAAGCCCATCTTCGGCTGGGTCGGCGGGGCGAGATCGAACCGCTCCGCCGCAAGGCGACGCAGCAGCGGCTTGGTGGTGGAGCCGTCGACCTTGAATCGGGTGGGCATCGACAGCAACAGCTCGACGAGGCGATGGTCGAGCAGCGGCGATCGCAACTCGAGGCCCGACGCCATGCTCGTCCGATCCGCCTTCACGAGGATGTCGTCGGGCAGGTAGGCGACGAGATCGTGCGCGATCATCCGCTCGACGAGGTCGGAATCGGGCGTGTCGCCCGGGCCGTCGGCCTCGAACGCCGTGGGGGGCGATTTCCAGTCCGAGGGAAGAAGGTCGTCTTCGCCGGGGCCCGGCGCCGCGAGACGTTCGTAGATCGCCCATGCATTCGGAGCGTCGAGCAGACTTGCGACCTGCCGTGCCCGTTCGCCAGGCCTTGCGGTGGCGAACCGAGCGGGCAACGCGGCCAAGACCGGGCCCAGCGCACGATCGACCGCTGCGATGGGCAGGCTCCCGAGCACCGTCTTCGCCGTGGTCCGAAGCGGCGCAGGGATCCTCGAGATCGCGCTCCAGAGGGCGGGCACCGCGCGGTACCGCTCGTAGCCGCCGAAGACCTCGTCGCCGCCGTCTCCGGTCAGGGCGACGGTGACCTCCTGCCGCGCGGCGCGGCAGATCTCGAGCATCGGCAACTGGGAACTGTCTGCGAAGGGCTCGTCGTGCACGTCGCCGAGGCGATCGAGCCAGGCGAGAGCCTGCTCGGGACCGAAGGCGATCTCGCGATGCTCGCTCCCGAGGGTCTCGGCGGCCCGCCGTGCCGAGGCGGACTCGTCGTAGCCCGACTCGCCGAACGCGATGGAGAAGGTCTTCGGCACCTCGCCGGCGGCGCGGCAGGCGCCGGCGACGGCGGTGGAGTCGACGCCGCCAGAGAGAAGCAGGCCCACCGGAACGTCCGCGAGCAGACGGAGCGAGGCGGCATCGACGGTCAGGCGTTCGATCTCGTCGAGAGCCTCGCGATCGTCGCCTTCGAAGGGGCCTTCACGTCCTCGACGCGCGGCGTCGGCGACGGACCACCAACGCTCGAACTCCGCCACCGGCCGTTCGCGCCGCAGATCGATCCGCATCAGTCCGCCGGGCGGCAGCTTTCGGATCGATCGGTGGATGGTGCGGGGCGCGGGGACGACGCCGCATTGGAAGTACGCCGCCACCGCCGACTCGTCGAGGTCGAACCGCATGCCGGGACAGGGGCGGAAGCCTCGCAGTTCGCTCGCGAAGCAGAGGGTCCGGTCCTGGAGCGCCCAGGGCTCGAATGGATCGTCGGGCGGAGGGGCAGATCCGGCGAGGCCGACGTGCATCGGCTTCTTGCCGAGGCGGTCGCGGACCAGCCACAACGTTCGGTCCCGTTCGTCCCAGGCCGCGATCGCGAACATCCCATTCAATCGGTCGAGCGACGCCCGCACGCCGTGCCGCTCGAACATCGCCAGCATCACCTCGGTGTCGGAGCGTCCGCGGAAGGCGACTCCTTCGGCGCGAAGCTCGTCCCGCAGGCGTGTGAAGTCGTAGATCTCGCCGTTGAGCATCGCGACGAAGCGGCCGCTCGAGGATCGCATCGGCTGGTCGCCGAGGTTCGAGAGGTCCTGCACGGCAAGGCGTCGGAATCCGAACGCAAGACGGGCCTTCGGCGTGGACCATCGACCCGAGCCGTCCGGTCCGCGATGGGCGAGGGTCTCCGCCATCTCGGCGGCGATCGCCTCCGGATCGGCGACGAGTCCCGCTCCGTCGAGCAGTCCGGCGAGGCCGCACATGGACGTTCAGGACTCCGCGTCGAGGCGGGCGCCGATCGAGTCGGCGACGTCGCCGAGAATCGCGTCGAGATCGCGGGACGGGGACCAGCCGATCGCCTCTCGAATGCGGGAGAGGTCCGGGGTTCGTCGCCGCATGTCCTCGAACCCTGGTCCGTAGGCGTCTTCGTAGGGGACTCTGAGGATCGCGGAGTCGCTCCCAACGAAGGCGACCACCCGGTTGGCGAGTTCGAGCATCGAGACCTCTTCGTCGTTGCCGATGTTGAACACCCGGCCCCAGGCGGACTCGCATCCGATCAGGCCCATCGCCGCCTCGACGGCGTCGGAGACGTGCGTGAAGCAGCGGGTCTGCCGTCCGTCGCCGTGGACCTCGAGCGGCTCGCCGCGCAGCGCCGCCTCGACGAAGCGCGGAACGACCATGCCGTAGCGACCGGTCTGTCGCGGACCGACGGTGTTGAAGAACCGTCCGACGACGACCGGGAGGCCATGCTCGTCGTGATGGGCGAGGGCGAGGAACTCGTCGAGGGCCTTCGAGCAGGCGTACGCCCAACGGCGTCGCGACGTCGAACCGAGCCGCCAGTCGCACTCCTCCTCGAGCCGCTCGACGTCGTCGTGGTCCATCAACTTGCCGTAGACCTCCGAGGTCGAGGCGACGAAGGTCGGACGACCGTGTCGAGAGGCGCTCTCCAGAACCAGTTCGGTTCCGCGGACGTTCGTGACGATCGTCGAGACCGGGGCCTCCATGATCAGCTTCACGCCGACGGCGGCGGCGAGATGGACGACGGTGTCGCAGCGGGCGACGGCATCCTCGACGACCCGGTGCTCGAGCACGCTCGCCTCGATGAACTCGACGCCGGAGTCGTCCTCATGCGTCGCGAGATTCTCGAGCTGCCCTGTCGAGAGATCGTCGAGCACCAGCACCTCGTCGCCGCGCGAACGAAGCGCGTCGACGAGATGGCTGCCGATGAAGCCCGCACCGCCGGTGACGAGGACCTTCATGAGAGGCGATGTCGGGAGGAGGCGATGGGCATGGTCGAAGACGTCGGATGCGGCAGAGCGATCGTAGGGAGTCGGCCCTCAGGGGGCATCGAGGCCCATGAACCCGAGGAATCGCCGGCAGACCTCGCGGCTCTCGAATCTCTCGACGGCCCGGCGACGACCGGCTTCTCCCATCGCCGCGATGCGGTCGGGATCGCCCGCGAGTTCGACCATCGCCTCGGCGAGGGCCTTCGCATCGCGCGGCGGGACCAGCAGACCGGTCGCGCCCGGATCGACGATCTCCCGGCAACCCGGGGCGTCGGTGCCGATGATCGCTCGACCCATCGCCATCGACTCGAGCAGGAAGAGCGGCAGGCCTTCGCGATGGGAGGGCAGCACGCAGACGCTTGCGGCGGCGATCGCGGGACGGACGTCATCGAGGCGGCCGAGCATCTCGACGTGGCCCTCCGCGAGCAGGCGATCGAAGTCGCCCTGCGTCATCGCCGCGACCCCGGGATCGATCCAGCCGGCGAGTCGGCAGGGGATGTCGGGGTGGATCTCGTGCAGGCGACGCGCGGCCTTGAAGTACTCCCGGACTCCCTTGGTCTCGAGCAGGCGCGACGCCATGAGAAATGCCGGGCGCGGCGGAAGCGGCTCCGGCGCAAACCGTTCGCAGTCGACCCCGGTGCCGGGCACGATCTCGGTGCGGAGGGTCGCCGGCAGAACACCCGCGGCCCGCAGCGTCTCGCGGTCGTCGGGGTTCTGAAACGCAAGGCCGTCGAGCTGCGGCAGGGCCCGTCGTGCCAGCCGCAGCGAGGCCCATCGGGCGAGTCGTGCGGTCAAACCGCCGCCTTCGGTGAAGGCGAAGCCGAGGCCCGTCACCATCGCGTACCGCCGGGGCACGCCGGCTTCGGCCGCGGCGATGGTGCCGTGGAGGACGCCCTTGGGGTTGAAGCCGATCGAGAGGTCCGGCTTCATCTCGCGCAGGATCGCGGTCATCGCCCGGATCGCGGCAAGGTCCGCCCGAGGCGACAGTCCGCCGCGGGCGAGCGTGATCTCCCGCCAGACGATGCCGAGGTCGGCGAGTCCATTCCGGATCGCGTCGCCCGGGTCGGGCGAGAGCACCGTGAGGGCATGGCCCCGCTCGACCAGCATCCGAAGCAGCGGCCCCCGAAATCGGAGGATGCCGGCGGCGAACGGCATGACGAGAGCGATGCGCATGGAAGCGACGGAAGGGTACCGGGCGACGCCGGACCTACGCCCGCGTCAGGGTGCGGTTCGGGGCACCGGCTTCGCGATCCAGGCGATTCGGTGGGTTCGCAGCATCGGCAGGATGGCGAGCGTTCGATAGGCAAGCGCGCCAAGCGCTCGCGGCGCCCGCAGGGCCAGGCGTGCGATCGGTGGTGCGAGGGTGATGCGTTCGACGTCGCATTCGCCCTCGGGGAACAGGCGACCGATCTGCCTGTCCGGCACGCCGCGAACGTCGGGGTTGCGCGGGTTGTCGACCGCGAAGTCGTACCAGAGGATCGCCCCGCCCGGACGCAGCATTCGCCACATCGAATCGGCCACGTTCCGGCGGACCGAGTCGTCGAGGATCGAGGAGAACACCGTGCTCGCGAACACGACGTCGAACGAGGCATCGGGCAACTCGAGGCTCGCGGCATCGCCTTCGAGCACCCGGACCGATCCGGGCAGATCGCGGCGGGCCGAACGGACGCGGTCGGGCAGCAGCTCGTTGCCCACGAGTCGCTCCGGCGAGAACCCCGCGGCGATCAGGTGGAGCAGGTTGCGTCCGCTGCCGCAGCCGATCTCGAGCAGATCGATGGATGCACGGTCGCGCCCGAGTCCATCGATGCGCCGAAGAAGGCGCGGAAGGCGTTCGTCTTCGGCGACGATCGAGAACCGATCCGGTCGGGCCCGTCGCTTCGCATAGCGATCCGCGATCCTGTCGAGTTCGTGCTGATGGCTCATCGCGACGGAGATCGACTGGCCGACGAGGGCCCCGAGATCGGGTCAGTCCACGGTGCCGGCCGGAAGTTCCGCGGGGGGCGGAATCTCGATCAGCGGCGCATCGGATCCAATCACCGCCGCGATCGACGTGCAGACGTGATCCTGCTCCGCGTCGGTCATTCCCGGAAACAACGGAAGCGAGAGGGTCCCTTCCCAACGCCGCTCCGCCCCGGGGAACGACTCGGGCCGGGAGTCGGACTGCGCCTTCCAGAAGCTCATTCGGTGGAGCGGTCGATAGTGGACGCTGGTGGCGACACCCATCGCCGCAAGGCGTTCGCTGAGGGTGTCGCGATCGACCGAGGCGTCGGGGCGGACATGGACGGTGAAGAGATGCCAGGCGTGCGCGTCGCGTCCGTCGGCCCGGGGTGGCAGATCGAGACCGGCGACGTTTCCGAGACCCGCGAAGTAGCGGTCCGCCAGCCGTTGCCGGGCTTCGCGGAGCGACTCTGCGCGTTCCAACTGTGCGACGCCGACGGCGGCGTTCAGATCGGGGAGGTTGTACTTGAAGCCGGCCTCGACGACGTCGTACCGCCACGACGGGCCGGGATCCTGAAAGCGCTTCCAGACGTCGCGGTCGATGCCGTGCAGACGCATCAGCCTCGCTCGGGCGGCCACGTCGTCGTCGTTGGTGACGAGCATGCCGCCCTCGCCGGTCGTGATGGTCTTGTTGGCGTAGAAGCTGAAGCAGCAGGCGACCGAGTCGGCCGATCCCACCACGTCGCCCGTGCTCGGATACCTCGCGGGAAACGCGTGGGCCGCATCCTCGACGATCCGGACGCCGTGCCGATCCGCGACCTCGGTCAGGCCGGCGATGTCCGCGGCGAGGCCCGCGAAGTGGACCGGCATGACCAGTCGGATGCCGGGATTCCTCGAGAGCGTTTCCTCGAGAATCGCCGGGGTCAGGAGCCCGGTGCCCGGATCGACGTCGCACAGCACGACCTCGCCTCCGACGTAGCGGACGACCTCGGCGGTCGAGGTGAAGGTGAGCGTGGGGACGAGCACGCGATCTCCCGGCCGAACACCCGCCGCCTCGACGGCAAGGTGCAGTGCCGAAGTGCAGGAGTTGACCGCGATGGCGTGCTTGGCACCGGTGGCCTCGACGAACCCGTCCTCGAGTCGCTTGGCGAACCGCGAAGTGGTCAACCAGCCGCTTTCGAGCACCTCCTTCAGATAGGAGAGCTCGTTGCCGTCGCACTCGACTCGGTGGAAGGGGACGTTCATCGGGAAGCGGTCGAATCGCCAAGGGTAGCCGGGCCAGGATCCCGTCGAAAGATCGAAGTCGCGGTTCGCAGCAGGACTCCCAGATCGCCTGCGAAGGTGCGAGTACGGACGTATCGCTCGGCGATCTCGAGCTTCCGAGGCAGGATCGCCTCTCGATAGGTCCGCTCCGGGTCGTGGGCGGCGGCAAGAAGGTCCTCTTCGTGCCGGTACTCGATGCTTGCAGGATCGGTGATGCCAGGGCGGACCGAGAGGACGACCTCCCAACGCTCCGGGTAGACCTCGGTCCAGCGAGGGACCTCGGGACGCGGTCCGACAAGCGACATCTCGCCCTTCACCACGTTCCAAAGCTGTGGGAGCTCGTCCAGTTTGGTTCGTCGCAGCCACCGACCGACCGGCGTGATGCGGGCGGACCCGCGACCGGGATCGAACCGACCCTGCTCGGCGCCGGGGGAAGTCGACATCGTCCTGAATTTGGCAATCTTGAAGGTCCTCCCGGCCTGACCGACTCGGGTCTGCCTGAAGAGGATTCCCCCCGGCGAAGTCAGACCGACCATCAGGGCGATCGCCCCAAGTAGAGGGGCGAGGATCGTCAGTGAGAGGAGCGAGACGCCGAGATCGAAGGTCCGCTTCACCATCGCAGGATCCCCCCAGCTCGGTGTTCGGGCAAGCGGGATCCCCAGAGGACTTCGGCGCCGCCCCAACCTGAGAACAAGACCAAGTGAGGGATCCCGGGGGTGATCAGGGACTATTCTGATTCGGATGCGATCGTTCCGGAACCACCTCGTCGAGCTGCCGCGAGTCGCCCGGCGATCCCTTGCGGTGTCGACCGACGCGGTGCTTCTGGCGCTGTCTCTCCTCGTCGGAGCCTTCCTCAGGTTCGGTGACGCGGGACTCTCCGATCGCCTGTATCTGGTGCTCGCCGTTCTGGCGGCGATCTCGGGTGTGACGGTGTTCTGGATCGGGGGGCTCTATCGGGAGGTGCTGCGTTATGCCGGCCCGCGCCTGTGGTTGCGGCTCGCGGCGACCACGGCGATCGTCACGCTTGTCGTCGGGACCGCGTCGCTTTCCTTCGGCGAACGAGAGATCTCTCGCAGCGTCCTGCTGGCGTTCTTTCTGACCGCCACCATGCTGTGCGGGGGAATTCGCTTGATCGTGGGTCAGTGGCTCGCGGGGATCCGACCCGAGTCCGGTCTCAGCGGCGAGGCGGTCCCGGTGCTCGTCTACGGGGCCGGGGCGTCCGGCGTCGGGTTGGCCGCCGCGATGGCCCACAGTCCCATGTACCGGCCGGTCGCCTTCATCGACGACGACGTGCGTCTGCCGGGAAGTCGAGTCCGCGACCTGCCGGTGTACTCCCCGTCGAAGTTGCCGAACCTTGCCGAGCGGCATCCCGGGGCGGTCGTCGTGCTGGCGCTGCCATCGGCGTCCAGCGCCGACCGACGGAGGGTTCTGGAGCGTCTGAGGCCCCTGGGCCTTCGGATCATGACGGTCCCGGGCCTCCGCGAACTGATGCTGGGACGGGCCGGGTTCGGCGAGATCCGGGATGTCAACATCGAGGATCTGCTTGGCCGCGACAGCGTCCGACCCAGCGAGCATCTTCTCGCCAAGTGCGTCACCGGAAAGAGCGTGCTGGTCACCGGCGCCGGCGGCTCGATCGGCAGCGAGCTGTGCCGTCAGATCATTCGCCTCCGTCCCAGCAGACTCGTGCTGCTGGATCACAGCGAGTTCGCGCTCTACCAGATCGAGCAGGAACTCGCGGCCCTGGCTCGCGCCGATGCCGCCATCGCCAAGGTCCCGGTGCATGCGGTGCTGGGCAGCGTCTGCGGCGGAGTCATGGTCGAGGAGCTGCTGCGCGACAATCGTGTGCAGACGATCTACCACGCCGCGGCGTACAAGCACGTCGGGATCGTCGAAGGCAACGAGGTGTCCGGTGTTGCCGTCAACACCTTCGGCACGCAGACCATCGCTCGGGCAGCGGTCAAGACGAAGGTCGAGACCTTCGTGCTGGTCTCGACCGACAAGGCGGTGCGGCCGACCAACGTGATGGGTGCCAGCAAGCGCCTCGCCGAACTCGTGCTTCAGGATCTCGCGGCCGGCGGGTGGGCCGGCGTGGTCGGCGACCGGACCGCCGCACGGACCTCCACGGCGGCATCCACACTGGAGTGCCCGACGCGCTTCGTGATCGTGCGGTTCGGCAACGTGCTCGGTTCGAGCGGGAGCGTGGTGCCCAAGTTCATCAAGCAGATCGGCGAGGGCGGGCCGGTCACGGTGACCCATCCCGAGGTCACGCGGTTCTTCATGACGATCTCCGAGGCGGTGAACCTCGTGATCCAGGCAGGCAGCCTCGGCCATGGAGGCGATGTCTTCCTGCTCGACATGGGCGAGCCGGTCCGGATCGCCGACCTTGCCCGCAACCTGATTCTCCTGCAGGGACTCACCGTTCGCGACGAGTCGAATGTCGAAGGCGACATCGCCATCGAGTTCATCGGCCTCCAGGCGGGCGAGAAGCTCTACGAGGAGCTCCTCGTCGACGACGACGCCGAGGAGACGGAGCACCCCAAGATCCGTCGGGCTCGCGAGCAGGGCGTCGCCGGCAGGCCGCTGGCGCAGTACCTCACCCAGCTGGAGTCGGCGTGCGACCGATACGACGCGATGGAGATCCGGCGCCTGCTTCGAGAGCTCGTCGAGGGAGTCGCCGAGCGTTCGTCCAGGGAGACGACAGGCCCCGGTGATCGGAGGGTCTGAGCGCAAGCAGGCGCGACCCGTCCCGTCGACCATGCGAATCGTCTACTGCGACCACTACGCCGGCTCGCCGGAGCTCGGCATGGAGTTTCGTCCCTTCCAGCTGGCGCGGGAGTGGGTGCGTCTGGGCCACGATGTGACGATCGTCGGCGGCTCGTACAGCCATCTGCGGGTCCGCAATCCAACGCCGGGACGAGAGACCCTCGATGGCGTCGAGTTCCTCTGGCTGGAGACGCCCGAGTACCGAGGCAACGGCCTCGCCCGCATCCGCAGCATGGTCGCGTACTGCCTCGGCCTGCGGCGCGCGCTCCGCGCACTCGCGACCGACGGACCGATCGACGCGATCATCGCCTCGAGCACCTACCCGTTCGACTTCCTCGTCACCCACCGGGCGGCTCGACGCCTCGGTGCGGCGTCCATCTTCGAACTGCACGATCTCTGGCCGGAGTCGGTGATCGAACTCGGCGGCTACTCGAGACGCCATCCCTTCGTCGTCGCGACCCAGTGGTGCGAGGACGCCTACTGCCGCAAGGCCGATCGGGTGATCTCGATCATCCCGCACGCCGACCGGCACCTCGCGACGCGGGGCCTCGACGCCTCGCGGTACGTGCACATTCCCAACGGAGTCGATCCGAAGGACGCGCCGGATCCGTCGACGTCGCCATCGCCGGACGTCGCGATGCACGCCGCATGGGCCGGGGAGCGGTTCACCATCGGCTTTGCGGGTTCGGTGACGGACTCCTACTCCATCGAACCCTGGATTCGGGCGGCGGCCGGTGGCCCATCACGACTGCTCATCATGGGAGACGGGCCCGCTCGGGAGCGACTCGAGCGTCTCGCGACGAAGGTCGGCACCGAAGCGAGGTTCACGGGACGACTGCCGCGGGCCGAGGCGCTGCAACTTCTCTGCCGGTGCGATGCGATCTTCGTGGGGCTCAACGCCCATCCGCTCTTCGAACGCTACGGCATCAGCATGAACAAGCTCTACGACGGCATGCTCTGTGGCCGACCGATCCTTGCGAACTACACCTCCGCCAACGATCCCGTCGGCGACGCCGGATGCGGCATCACCACGCCGGCAGGGGATGTCGATGCGATCTCGCAGGCGATCGCCCGCCTCGCGTCGCTCTCGCCGGACGATCGGCGGCGCATGGGGGCGCGGGGGCGGGCCCATGTCGAATCGCATCACGATCATTCCGTGCTCGCCGAGCGGATGCTGGAGTCGATCGCCGGGGGCAGCCGCGCCGGGGGTGGGGGCGGAGGAACGCGCGAGCCGGGCGGTAGAGTGGGGGGATGAGCGAAGACTCTCCCGGACTTGGTGTCGCGGTCGTGCTCTGGCGACGGCGCTGGTGGGGCGGCGTGGCGGTCGCCCTGATCCTGATGCTCGGCGTTCCGTGGGCGATGTCGGCCAGTGGTCGCCTGGAGGCGACGGTTCGGGTGCCGACCGTCGGCAGTTCGGTCGTCGCGAGGCCCGACTCGATTCGAGGCGAGATCACGCAGGTGATCGGCCCCGACGTGGTCGGCGATTCGTTCCATCCGGAGCTGTTGGCGATCTCCAACCTCGCCGACTTCGTGATTCTGACCATTCCCGAGGGGCCGCCCCTCGATCTCTCGAACGATCCTTCGATCGAGAACAGCATGCCCAGGAACGAGGTTCTGATGGGGGTGGTCAGGGGACTGGAACGGTGGTTCGCAGAGACCCTGCAGCAACGGGTCGACCTGCTCGGTTCCCGGATCGCGTCGGCGACGGCCGTGCTCGAGGCGATGGGGAATCGCAGCGGCGGCCTGATCGAGTCCGGCGAGGTCGCGCTCGGCATCGCCGAGCTCGAGGCCCAGCGAGACTCCGCCCGAGGCGGAGGCCTCGTGGGCGACCTTCGG
>JAFMML010000009.1 GCA_017859745.1 Planctomycetota bacterium | reverse complement strand
CGCGGGAAGACCCGCCGCACGCTCCAGCGTCGACCACGCAAGGTCGGGATCGAAGGGCCGCTCCGGGCTCCTGTCCGGGCGTGTGTCCGGGCGTGTGTCCGGGCGTGTGTCCGGGCGTTTGTCCGGGCTCTTGTCGGTGGCGACCATCGGGCGGCGACTCCGGAAGGACAGCGGAGGCCCGGTGCATCGATCGATCGCCCGGACTTCCTTCAATGATGGGCGAGGGTCGTCGAGAGGACAACCGCGAAGGTTCGAATCGACCGGGAATGGGGGGCGGGCGCGATGTCGGCAAGCGTTGCTGGTCGCTCGACGACGCGACGGGCGAACCCCTCCCCGGGACTGCGCAGCAGTCCGGCGGGGGTGCCGAACAAAGCGAGGCCTCGACCCGTGTCCGGACCAGGCGCCAGCTCGAAGTGCGACGCGGCACCAGTCCGACCCGTCCGACATGTCCGACTCTGTCGGACTCGAACGTCTGCCGCGAGCGTCGGACGGCGTTGGAAGCAGGCCGGACTCGAAGGTCTGCCGCGACACCGGACGGCGTTCGTCCACTCAGTCGCCGCGTGCCTCTCCCATGCTGCCGTCGCCGCGGAAGCTGAAGGTCCGATCGTCGCGGGTGCCTACCACGCCGTCCATGCCGGCCGCGCGGACGATGGCGAACACCGCATCTTTCGGGCGCTCGAGCAGCGTCGGATCGTCGCCGAACTCGACCAGCAGCGGATGCGAGGCGGCGTCGAGCAGCGCGTCGGGATCGTCGGCGCCCACCAGCGTCAGGAGCATCTCGGCGTTCTCGGCCGGCACGGCGTCGGCGTAGGCCCCATCGGTCCGCCAACGCTTCAGGAGGATCGCCACGAGGGCCCTCGCTCGGTCCTCCGTCGGTCCGACGTACTCCTCCTCCATCGCGAGTCGCATCGGGTTGCCGCCGCGACCGCGATCCGATCGCACCGCGAAGGTCGCGCCCACGAACTCGGATGGGTAGGCGTTGTTGGTGCGGTCCGCGTCGGCGATCTCGCCGAATGGATCGAGGCGGAAGGCGACGGGACGCTTCTCGGTGACGAACAGCTTCGACACGGCCTCGTGGTCCTGCTTCCAGATCTCCGCGGGCAGACGCACCAGTTCGGTCGAGCCGTCCTCGAAGGCGATCTCGATCGGCAGCGGCATCACCACGCCGCCGTGGTTCCGGAACCGGACCACCGTGAAGTGCTCCGGTGCCGACCAGAGGTCGCGATCGTCCTCCGGCATCGAATCGAGCCAGCGACGGTAGGTGCGGAGATCCTGGCCCGTGACGTCGAGCTCGTCGAAGCGGTCGTAGAAGTCCTCGAGTTCGGGGAAGCGATCGGTGCGCCTGGCCATGCCCCCGTCGCGCACCTCGCTGACGCTTGGCGGGCGACCGTCGCGATCGGCCTTGCGGAACGCCTTGTCGATCTCGGGGTTCTCGGTGTCGAGCCGGAACGCGGTCACCTTCTCGATGCCGACGTCGACGTGCTCGGTCGAATAGAACCAGCCGCGCCAGAACCAGTCGAGATCGACGCCGCTCGCATCCTCCAGCGATCTGAACAGGTCCGCGGGCATGGGCCGCCGGAACGCCCAGCGACGGCAGTACTCCCGGAATGCGAAGTCGAACAGTTCGCGGCCCATCACGGTCTCGCGAAGGATGTTGAGCGCCGCCGCGGGCTTGGCGTAGGCGTTGTTGCCGAACTGGATCACGTGCTCGGAGTTGGTCATGATCGGACGCTGATCCTCGCTGATCATGAATCCGACGATCTGCCCGGGTTCACCGCGACCACTCGACCATCGCTCGTCCCAGCGGCGCTCGGCGAGACGCTGCACGAAGGTGTTGACGCCCTCGTCCATCCACGTCCACTGCCGCTCGTCGCTGTTGATGATCATGGGGAACCAGAAGTGCCCGACCTCGTGGATGATCACCTTGACGAGCCCCTTCTGGGTGCCCTCGCTCCAGGAGCCGTCGGGCTCCGGGCGAGGCCCGTTGAAGGTGATCATCGGGTACTCCATGCCGCCCACGGGGCCGTTCACGGAGATCGCCGTCGGGTACGGGTAGGGGTAGGCGATGTCGCTGTAGCACTCCAGCGCATGGGCGACGGCGTGCGTGGAGTACTTGGACCACAGGGGTTCGGCGGCGTCGGGCCAGAAGCTCATGGCCATGGTGCTGCGTTCGCCGGAGTCGGGATCGTCGCGGCCGGGAATCGCCACGCCGAAGGCGTCCCAGATGAACTTGGGACTCGATGCCCAGGCGAAGTCTCGTACGTTCTCGGCGGAGAATCGCCAGACCCGTCGGCCCCGTTCACCGGAGTCCCTGAGCCCGCGGTCGCGTTCCTCGTTGGCGAGGGCCTCCTCCGGAGTCACCACGTACATCGGCCGCTCGGACGTGCGGGCCTCGTCGAGGCGCTGCCGCTGGGCCGCGGTCAGCACGTCCTCGCCGTTGACGAGTTCGCCGGTCGCGGCGACGACATGGGTCTCCGGCACGTCGATGGCGACCTCGTAGTTCCCGAACTCCAACGTGAACTCGCCACGACCGAGGAACTGCTTGTGCTGCCATCCGGTGGCGTCGGTGTAGGCGCACATTCTCGGGAACCACTTCGAGACCAGGTACAGGGCGTTGTCGTCCTCGGGGAACCACTCGTACAGACTGCGGCCGCGGCCCTGCCGCTTCTCCCGCATCGGGTAGTTCCACCGCACCGAGAACTCGAAGGTCTCGCCGGACTCGAGCGGATCGGGAAGGTCGATGCGCATCATGGTGCCGACGACGACGTGTTCGAGGGGTGAGCCGTCGGGGGTCTCGACGGCCTCGATGGTCACACCGCCGGTCCAGTCCCGGTTGGCCTCGAGTTGGCGCAGGAAGCGGACGTCCTGATCGCGACGCAGGTCCGGCCCCGAGTCCGAGAGCAGCGCCTGGGAGTCCTTCGCGTACCGGTTCGGATCGAGCTGCATCCACAGGTAGCGCAGCGTGTCGGGACTCTCGTTGAAGTAGACGACCCGCTCGACCCCTTCGATGCGGTGTCGCTCGTCGTCGAGCCGCACCGAGATGCGGTAGTCCGCGCGGTTCTGCCAATACTCCGGGCCGGGCGCGCCCGACGCGGTGCGGAAGGCGTTGGGGGTCGGCAGGATCTCCTCGAGCTGGCGGAACTTGTCCGGCTGCGAGAGCTTCTCGATCGCGAGCCACGGACCGTCGTGCAGTTCGTGGTCCTCCGCGAGCGGCGGATGGGCCGTGGTGATCGAGGCGAACGCGGCGATGGACACACCGGCGAACAGGGCGGGCAGTGGGTGTTGCATGGGGCGAGAATACCGGTGAAGCGACCGTTGCCGGAGATGTTTTCCGCACGGGACTGCGCCGGTCGGTGCCGGGTGCGAGCCGCAGGGGCCGTCCGACGCTCGCAGCGCCCCTCCGCCTCGCTTCGCTCGGCACCTCGCCCGGCCGGCTGCGCAGTCACGGGGAGGGGTTGGTCATGCGTGCGAACGCACCATGACCGACGTTCGATGGCGCCAGGTGCGACTCCTCTCCAGCTTCGCTGGCAGATCCCGAGCGATCGAGATGCATCGACCCCTCCCCGGCGGAGCGAATCGACGCGGTGGAGGTGGATCGCGAGCGCAACGCGAGCCGGAGGGGCCGCGCGCAAGAGGAAGGTGGACGGAGCAGGCTTGTGGGGAGCCGTACGGCGCTCGCCCCGTCAGCTCACCAGCGGGTTGTGGAAGTGGGTGTTCTGGATCGGCACCAGCACCTCCAGCACGTGCTGCAGCACCTCGGCCGGCGAGCCCACCGCATCGATCTCGGCGACGATCGACGGGTCGTAGTGGTCCAGCACCGGTCGGGTCTCCTGCTCGTAGACCGCGAAGCGGTGCCGCACGACCTTCTCGTCGGCATCGTCGAGGCGGTTCTCCTTGAGGGCCCTGCGTCGCATGCGGTGGACCATCGCATCCTGATCGCTGCAGACCAGATGGACGACCTTGAGCACGTCGAGATGGCTGTCCATCGCCGTCGCCTGGGCGACGTTGCGGGGAATCCCGTCGAGGATCAGCAGGTCGTCCTTGGGCTTGAAGAGGCTCAGCACCGTCTGGGCGTGGACGTTGTTGCGCCACATGTCGATGGTGAGCGCGTCCGGGACCAGTTCGCCGCGCGAGGAGTACTGCATGACCTGACGGCCGAGTTCGCTGTTGACGTCGAGCGATCGGAACACCTCGCCGCAGGCGAGGTGGAAGAACCCCGGGATGTGTCCGAGGATCTTGCCCTGCGTCCCCTTGCCGACGCCGGGCATGCCGAAGAGAAGGACGGTCTTGTAGCGATCGGGCATCGGGCGGGGTCCGGGGGAGAGGTGGGAAGGCTTCTCGGGGCGGGCTTCGTCGAACGGGACGATCGGTTGCGGCGCGGTCGGGAGCGGTCGCTCCGAAGGGGTGGCCCCCAGGGACTCCGGCGACGAACCGGAGGGAGGTCTGGTCGTTGGGGGGTGATCGGTCGCGGCTGCGACGGGACCGCAGTATCGGCGAGGATCGGTCGCGGGCAAGGCGTCCCTCCGGACCCGATCCGTCCCCGGATCTCGTACCCTGTGCCGATGCGAGGACTCACCAGGCGCTGGATCGTCCCGGATCACGCGACCGAGGACCGGGAGGACACGCTCTTCGGGCGACTGGTCCGCTGGCGGGGGATCGGCGAAGGCGAAGCGCTCGAGGCGTTCTTCACCCCGAGGCTGTCGCAACTGCACGATCCCCGGAGGATGCACGGCCTCGAGTCGGCGGCGAGGAGACTCGTCGAGGCGCTCCGGGCCGGGCGCCGCGTCGCGATCTACGGCGACTACGACGTCGACGGCGTCACCGCGAGTTCGATCCTCTGGCGGATCCTCAAGGTGGCCTGCCCCGACGCAGAGGTGCCGATCTTCATTCCGCACCGCGTCGACGACGGCTACGGCCTGAGCGCCGAGCGACTGCTCGAACTGCGGCGCGAGGGCGCGGATCTGGTGGTCTCGGTGGATTGCGGCGTCACCGCCGTGGCGGAGGTCGAGGCCGCGAACGCCGCCGGCCTCGAGATGGTGATCACGGACCATCACGAGTTCGCTCGGGGCGAGGACGGCGAGGTCCTGCTTCCTCCTGCCGCCGAAGTGGTGCATCCCCGACATCCCGGTGCGGACTATCCGTTCGGCGAACTCTGCGGCGCCGGGGTCGCCTTCAAGCTGGCCTGGCAGTTCGCGCGGGAGTGGTGCGGTTCGGAGCAGGTGGGCGAGTCGTTCAAGCGGGAGCTGGTCGAATGCCTGCCGCTCGCGGCGCTGGGCACGATCGCGGACGTGGTGCCGCTGCGCGACGAGAACCGGGTGCTGGCGGCGACGGGGTTGGCGCGTCTGTCCGCCTGCGGGATTCCGGGGGTGCGGGCCCTGCTCGAACAGTCCGATCTCGTGTCGGGGCGATCACCCGACAGCGAGGACGTCGCCTTCCGCCTCGCACCGAGCCTCAACGCCTGCGGCCGCCTCGGGCACGCCGGCGAGGCGGTGCGGCTGTTCACCGAGGCGGGGTCCGAGGAGAGCCGCACCATCGCGGCGGCGCTGGCCCGGCAGAACGAGCGGCGCCGGCGCATCGAACGCAGGATCTTCGAGCAGGCGTGCGAACTCGCCGAGGCGCGGGGGATGACCGGCCCGGATCGTCGGGCCATCGTGCTGGCGCATCCCGAATGGCACCCCGGCGTGGTGGGCATCGTCTGCTCGCGCCTCGTCGAGCGATTCGGAAGGCCCGCGGTCCTCATGTGCCTCGCCGACGGTGTCGCCAAGGGCTCGGCTCGAAGTGTCGACGACTACTCGATCCTCGAGGGCTTCGAGGCGTGCCGCGAGCACCTTGCGACCTTCGGGGGCCATGCCGCCGCCGCGGGCCTGAAGGTCGAGGAGGATCGCCTCGAGGCGTTCACCGAGGCGCTTCTCGGCCACGCGGCCGAGCGGATCGGTCCGGACGACCTCATGCCGACCATCCGCATCGACGGAGACGCCCAACTGTCCGAGCTCGATGCGCGGGCGATGTCCGACATCGAACGCCTCGCGCCCTTCGGGCGCAGCAATCGCCCGCCGTCGTTCCGGCTGACGGGCGTGCGGATCGCCGCGGAGCCGCGGGTCTTCGGCAAGCAGAACGATCATCTCGAACTGCAGGTCACCGACGGTCGCGGCTCGTTCCTCCGGGCCACGTGGTGGCGATCGGTCGAGCACCGTGGGCTGCTGTCCAAGGGGGCCGCGATCGAGCTCGTCGTCGAGCCGAAGTTCGACGCCTACCGCGGTCGTCGCGAGGTGGTCGGCTCGGTCCGGGACGTCCGGGTGCTCGAAGTGGCGCTCGACGAGCGCGAGGCGGCTTCACGATCCGCCACCTTCGCCTGACACGATCGAGGAAGCCCCTGCGATGCCCAAGGGTACGAGATCGGACCTGCTGCAGGGATTGTCGAAGGGCAACTGGAGCGATGCGATGTGGGTGGCGTTCATGTCGCCTCCTCGGATCGAGCTGATTCTGATGATCGAAGCGCTTGGAGAGGCGACGGCGGCGCAGTTGTCCGACGGAAGCGGTCGATCGGCGGATTCGCTGTATCCCCATCTCGGAGTGCTGGAGTCGAGCGGGTTCATCTCGTCGGAGGAGCGATCCGACGAGGGGCGACCGGCGCGGGTCTACTCGCTCACCGAGGCCGCGTCCGTCCGCCCGGTCGATCACGCGGAAGGATCGGGAATGCGGCGCCTCGCCCTGGCGGTGGAGGTTCAGCTTCGCGATGCGGCACGTCGCATCAAGCGTTGTGCGGATCTCGCAGAGAACGAGCGTCGATCGCCGGACCACTTGCAGGTCACCACCGACCTCGTGTGGGTCGACGCCGAACGTCGCGAGCGGTTCACCCACCTCCTGTCGGAGTTGCGAGCCCTCGTGCGCGAGTCGCGAAGAGACCGCAACGGCGAGCGGATGTTCCTGGGGATCCAGTTCTTCCCCGACGTCTCCTTGAAGGAGCACCGTCTGGGGAAGTCGGATCGGAGCGACGGTCGCGACGGCAGTGGTCCGAAGGACGACTGAAGACCGTGGGCGCAACGACGGTCTGAAGTTCCACCACCGACGTCCGCCCGCGGATCCGGGAGGGCGCGTTCGCTCGCGCGACGCGGGAATCGTGCCGGCGTCCGACGGCCTCCGAGAAGACGGATTCAGCGTCCGACCGAGTCGGCGGCCTGCAGCGCGGCGCCGAGCAGGCCCGCATGGTCGCCGAGGGTGCTGGCCTCGATGCGGCACCTCTGCAACGCATCGGGGAAGACCCAGCGGCGGAACGGCGCTCGAACCAGTTCGATCCAGGCGTCGCCCATCGCCTCGGTGACGCCGCCGCCCAGCACGATCGCCTCCGGCGACAGCACCGTCGCCAGATTCGCGAGCACCAGGCCGAGCCGTTCGGCCGCGTGCTCGACCACCGAGCGCACCGCCGGATGGCCGTTTCGGTACGCCTCGGCGAGGAGGGACGAGCCCACGTGCGATCGCTTGGCGTCGTGCAGGCGTCGCGCGAGCGGCGAGTCCTCGTCGCGACCGACGAGACCACGCAGGGCATTGACCATGCCGGTGCGACTGCACACCTCCTCGACGGTGCGATGGCCGGGAGGCGCCGACGCCGCGATCACCATCTGACCGATCTCGCCGGCGGTGAAGAAGTGGCCTCGATGCAGAACCCCGTCGAGCACGAGCCCGCCGCCGACGCCGGTGCCGACCCAGACCCCGAGCATGGTCGACACGCCCCGGCCGGCGCCGAGACGGGACTCGCCCCAGGCGGCGACGTTGACGTCGTTGTCGAGGGTCACCGGTCGATCGAAGCGCTTGGCGAGCAGCGTGCGAAGCGGCACGTCGGTCCACCCGAGATTGACCGCCCGCAGCGCGACGCCGCGCGGATGGTCGATCGCGGACGGGGCACCCACGCCCACCGCGGCGACCCGGTCGAACCCGATGCCCGCGTCGTCGCAGGCCCGATCGACCGCTCCCACCATGCGATCGACCACGACGTCGAGACCGCCGTCGCCGCGGGTCTTGCGGCGGCACTCGCCGAGGATGCGATGCTCGCGGTCGACGACCCCGACGTGCATCTTGGTGCCGCCGAGGTCGATGCCGACGGTGAATTCGGCCCGCTTCGCCATGGGCGCGAGTGTACTTGGTCGCTCAGCGCGTTCGAGGCCGGTCGGGCCGTTCCAGCCGCCAGCGATCGGCGCCGATCTGTTCGGCGAGGCGATCCAGCGCGTCCTCGAGACGCCGCCGATCGCGAGGCACGTCCGGCTCCCACCACGGTCCCCGCACGAGCAGTTCGCCCGCCGCACGGTCGAACCGGGGGTCGATCCGTGCGACGAAGCGATCCCCGTCGAGAAGCGGCAGCACGTAGTAGCCGTGGCGCCTTCGAGGCGCCGGCGTGAACGCCTCGAAGCGGTATTCGAAGCCGAACAGCCTCGCGAGACGTCGCCGATCCCGCACCACCGGATCGAACGGCGACAGCGGCAGGAACGCGTCGTGGTCGATGGGCCCGGCGAACCGGGCCCAGTCGGTTCGCGCGAATCCCGCAGTCGATCTCCCGCCGTCGCAGGAGTCGATCAGGACCTCGACGATCTCGCCGCGTCGCGCCATCCGCGACAGTTCCGTCCTCGCCTCGGCGACCGGCACCGCCTCGAAGAACGCCGCGACCTCGGCGGCGGTCGCGACGCCCAGCCGCGTCATCGCCTCGCGGCACGCCCACGAGAGATGGGCGCTCGGCGAACTCGATCGGTCCGCCGAACGCGGGACGACGCGTTCGAAGAGGTCGTAGACCTTCTCGAAGTTCTCACGACCCGCGATCGCCACCCGGCCGCAGCGCCACAGATGCTCGACCGCGGCCTTCTCGGGATGCCAGTTCCACCATGCTCCGCCCCGATGTCGCTCGGGTCGTTCGAGATCGCGGGTCCGTAGCGGCCCCTCGCGACGCAGTCGTTGCAGCACGCGGCGCAGCGTCGCCTGCGGATCCGGGCCGAAGCGTCGACGCCACCACTCGTCGTTGCGCGGCGTGCTCGCATGTCGTCGAAAGCGGTGCTTCCAGTGCCTCACCCACCCGACGGGCACCACGCTGGCGTCGTGGGTCCAGTGCTCGAAGAGCGATCGGTGCTGCTCGATCGCCTTTCGAAGGTGCTCGGGCCGGTAGCCCGCGAGACGCGTCGCCAGAATCCGGTCGTGGGCGCGATCGAGCACGTTGATCGAGTCGACCTGCACGTAGCCGAGTCGATCGACCAGACGCTCGACGGCGCGGGGGCTCGATCGGGGCCGTGGTCCGTCGAGGGCCTGCAGGCGCAGCAGCACCCGCCGCGCGGCGTCGGGCGGGATGGTCTCGACGGTTCGACGAGCCGGTCGGCCGTGCGACGGACCGCGGTGGCGGGATGGCGTGGCGGCCATCGGCACATCATGGCCTTCGAGGCCTGGTCTGCGCGACGATCGGCGTCAGCCCCGCGAGCGGCGGGTCGACTTCTTCGTCGATCCCGAGCGGGCGGCGGGCTTGAGGTTGCCGACTCCCCGTCCCTCGCGGGCGTGCCGCTTGCCGGAGGTCGTCCTCTTCGGCGCGGACGCGCCGGTCGCGGAGGCCCCGCGATCCGTCGGGGCGGCCCCGCCCTTGGAGGCGCTCGTCGCATCTTCCGACGAACCGACCCGCGCGGAGGAACCGGCCGCGTCGGCCTTGCCCGAGGCATCTCCCGATGCAGCCTTGGAGGTCTCGGTCTTGCCGGGAGCGCCGGCATCGCCCGACGATCCGCCCGACGTCGTCTCGGCCGCCGGCTTGGAATCGGTCGACTTGCGATCGGCCGCCTCGGCCTTGCGATAGCCCTCGCTGCGGTAGTCGGTCTCGTAGAAGCCGCCACCCTTGAAGATCACGGCGCCGCCCGTGCCGATGAGGCGCCGCAACTTCAGGCGGCCGCACGCGGGGCACTTGCGAAGCGGGTTGGCGGTGATCGACTGGAATTCGTCGAAGCGGTGGCCGCAGGCGTCGCACTCGTACTCGTAGGTCGGCATGGGTGGGACTCCGGATGGTCGGAGATCAGTCCTCTTCGCCGGGGGCGAGACCGACCTTGGCCGGCCGGATCACCATGTCCCCGAGGCGGTATCCGGCCTGGAGGACCATCGAGATCGACCCCGGCTCGACCTCGGCCCCCGATTCGGGCGGCTGTCGCAGGACCGCCTCGTGGAGGTTCGGATCGAAGGCGTCGCCGACCGCGGGCTCGACGGCCTCGACGCCGTTGGCGGCGAGACCCTTGAGGAGTTCCGAACGGATCAGGCGCATGCCCGCGCGCAGGCTCTCCGCATCGCCGGCCGCGGCAAGAGCGAGGTCGAACTGATCGAGCGCCGGCACCAGGCTTCGGGCGATGCTCGCGATCCCCGCCGAACGGATCCGCGGCTCGCTTTCCAGGGTGCGGCGCTGGAAGTTCTGGTAGTCGGCGAGCATCCGAAGGTATCGCTCGTTGAGCGCGGCGTACTCGTCGCCCTCGTCGGAGGATTCGGACGACCCGGCATCCTGCTCGAACGCCTCGGTGGCGGCGTCGTCGAGTTCTTCGTGGTTCTCTCTGGCTTCCGGGGCGCTCATGGTGGCTCTCGCTGAAATCCCAGGGAATCGGATCCAACCGTCCTCAGCTGGTGAAGCTCTCCTTGAACCGGCTCCACATCGATCGCTGATCCTTGTCGTGGACCGGCAGCTCCTCGGTCTTGGCGTACTCGGAGATCAGTTCCCGCTGGGCGGGGGTGAGGCGTCGCGGCACCACGAGTTGCAGCAGCACCACGAGGTCGCCGCGTCCGCCGCCGCGGAGCGAGGGCAGGCCCTTCCCGCCGACGCGATGGACGTCGCCGTGCTGGCTGCCCGGAGGGATCGCCAGCGTCTCGGTGCCGTCGATGCCCTCGATCTCGAGTTCGGCGCCGAGCGCCGCCTGCGCGAAGGCGATCCGGTGCACGACGATCAGGTCGTCGTCGTCGCGCTCGAATCGGTCGTGCGCGGCGACCTCGACCAACACGTGCAGGTCGCCGCGGACACCTTCGCCCGCGGGACTCGCCTCGGGAGGCGGCGGTTCGCCCTCGCCGTTGATGCGGACCACCTGACCCTCGCGGATGCCCGCGGGAATCTTGACCTCGATCTTCCTCGAGACCCGCACCCGGCCCTCGCCCCGACACGCCTTGCAGCGGTGGACGACGAGCTGGCCCTTGCCGCGGCAGCGAGGACACGCGGTGACCATGCGGAACATGCCGCCGAAGCCGACCTGCGCGACCTTGCCCTGCCCCTGGCAGTCGGGGCAGGTCTCGGGATCGTGGCCGGGTTCGACGCCGGATCCGCTGCATTCGGTGCAGACGTCGAGACGGGTGAACGAGACCTCGCGGCCGCATCCTGCGAGCACGTCCTCGAGCGTGACTTCGACGGAGGTCTCGAGGTCGTAGCCCCGCGCCGGCCCGCGTCGTCCCCGGGCGCCGCGGCCTCCGCCGGGGAAGCCGCCGCCGCCGAAGATGTCGCCGAACATCGAGAAGATGTCGTCGATGTTCATCGACCCGAAGTCGTGGCCGGGGGTCTCCCTCAGCCCGGCGTGACCGTACTGGTCGTATCGAGCCCGCCGCTGCGGATCCGACAGCACCTCGTAGGCCCGCGCGCACTCCTTGAACCGCCCCTCCGCCTCCGCGTCCCCGCGGTTGTGGTCGGGATGGTGCTTCAGCGCGAGGCGCCGGTACGCGGTCTTGATCTGATCGCCCGAGGCGGTCCGCTCGATGCCGAGGATCTCGTAGTAGCAGCGTTCGGTCGGCATGGCAGGCGTTCGGCCCGGAGGAGGGTGCGGACCGGATCGAGGAGGGGAGGGGGCGCTCCACGCTCCTCGACCCGGCCCGCGTGGGGTCGGTCGCGATTCGGTCGACGGCTCAGGAGACCGAGTTCGCGACGGGCGCGTCGTCCTCCTCGAGCTCGGTGACGATCACGTCGGTCGTGAGCATCAGGCCGGCGACGCTGGCGGCGTTGAGCAGGGCCGTTCGCGAGACCAGGGCCGGATCGATGATGCCGGCGCGGACGAGATCGCCGTACTTGCCGGTCGAGGCGTCGAAGCCGAAGGCGCCCTCGCCCTCGAGCACCTTCGCCACGACCACGTCGCCGTCGGTGCCGGTGTTGGCGGCGATGCGGCGGCAGGGCTCCTCGAGCGCGGCCTCGACGATGTCGAAGCCGTACTTCTCGTCGCCCTTGGCCTTGCGACGGGCGTCCTGCAGGGCGGGGATCGCCCGCAGGTAGCTGACGCCGCCGCCGGGCACGAAGCCCTCCTTGGCCGCGGCGCGGGTCGCGTGAAGGGCGTCGTCGACGCGGTCCTTGCGCTCCTTCATCTCGATCTCGGTCATGCCGCCGACGTTGACGACGGCGACGCCGCCGGTCAGCTTGGCGAGGCGCTCCTGCAGCTTCTCGCGGTCGTAGTCGCTGGTGGTGCGCTCGATCTGGGCGCGGATCTGGGCGGCGCGGGCGTCGAGATCCTTCTTCTTGCCGGCGCCCTGAACGACCACGGTCTCGTCCTTGTTGACCACGATCTTCTTGGCGGAACCGAGCTCCTTGAGCTCGACGTCCTCGAGGTTGCGGCCGAGATCCTCCGCGAAGAAGGTGCCGCCGGTGAGGACCGCGATGTCGCCGAGCATCGCCTTGCGGCGGTCGCCGAAGCCGGGGGCCTTCACCGCGCAGACCTGGAGCACGCCGCGAAGACGGTTGACCACCAGCGCCGCGAGGGCCTCGTTCTCGACCTCCTCGGCGATGATCAGCAGCGGCCGGCCCGAGGTGACCGCCTTGTTGAGAAGAGGCAGCAGATCGGGCAGGTTCGAGATCTTCTTCTCGTGGATCAGGATGAGCGGGTTCTCGAGAACGCACTCGGCCTTCTTCGGGTCGGTCATGAAGTACGGGCTGAGGAAGCCCTTGTCGAAGGACATGCCCTCGACGTACTCGAGCGTGGTCTCGGCGGTCTTGGACTCCTCGATCTCCGCGACGCCGTCGTGGCCGACCTTGGTGATCGCCTCGGCGATGATCTCGCCGATCTCGACGTCGTGGTTGGCGCTGACCGTGGCGACCTTCTGAAGGTCCGCCTTGCCCTTGCAGGGCGTGGCGAAGCCGGCGATCGCGTCGGCGGCGGCGTTGGCGGCGGCGTTGATGCCCCGCTGCACCGCGACGGCGTTGGCGCCGGCGGCGATGTGCTTGAGGCCGCCCTCGAAGATGCGGCCCGCGAGGACGGTGGCGGCGGTGGTGCCGTCGCCGGCGATGTCCGCGGTCTTCTTGGCGACCTGCTGGACCATCTTCGCGCCCATGTTCTCGAAGGGCTCGGGAAGATCGATCTCCTTGGCGACGGTGACGCCGTCCTTGGTGACGGAGGGGCCGCCCCAGGACTTCTGGAGGATCACGTTGTGGCCCTTCGGGCCCATGGTGACGCCGACGGCGTCGCAGAGCTGCTGGACGCCCTCGCGCAGCTCGGTGTGGGCGTTGCCGGCGAACTTCATCTGCTTGGTGGACATGGATGGCTTCCTTGCGAAAGTCGAATGAGGCGGCGAGACGAGGTCGGGGCGATCAGCCCTCGACGAGGCCGAGCAGCTCGCTCTCGCGAATGATCAGATGGGTGACGTTCTTGATCTCGATCTCGGTGCCGGCGTACTTGCCGAACACCACGGTGTCGCCCTTCTTGACGCTGGGCTTGGTCCGCTGACCGTTGTCGAGAAGCTTGCCGGGGCCCGCGGCCACGACCTTGCCCTGCATGGGCTTCTCCTTGGCGGACTCGGGCAGGAAGATCCCCGAGGAGGTCTTGGTCTCGGGCTCGAGGGGCTTGACGAGGATGCGGTCTTCGAGGGGACGAACGGACATGTCGGTTCTCCATGAAGCCGGCGGGGCCGGCGGTGCTTGTCGAGTCGAACGAGGTGTGAAGTCGAATCGGGAAGACGATTGGGAAGGACGGAACGGTGCGGTGCGGCGGCGATCAGAATCCCATGCCGCCCATGCCGCCCATGCCACCCATGCCGCCCATGCCACCCATGCCACCCATGCCGTGGTCGTGGTCGTGGCCGGCGGGAGCGTCGTCCTTGGGCTGACGCTTCTCGACGATGGCGCAGTCGGTGGTGAGCAGCAGGCTCGCGACCGAACAGGCGTTCTGAAGGGCGACGCGGTCGACCTTCGCGGGCGTCAGCACGCCGGCGGCGAGCAGATCCTCGTACTGGAGGGTCAGGGCGTTGAAGCCCTCGTTGCCCTTCAGGTCGCCGACGTGGGAGACCACGACGGCACCCTTCTCGCCGGCGTTCTCGGCGATGGTGCGAAGCGGCACGCTGAGGGCCTCGTACACCACGTCGAAGCCGTGGGCCTCGTCGCCGACGGCGCCCTCCTTGGCCTTCAGCACCGCGGGCATCGAGCGGACGAAGCTGGTCCCGCCACCGGCGAGCACCCCCTCGGCGACCGCGGCGCGGGTGGCGTGGAGGGCGTCCTCGACGCGACCCTTCTTCTCCTTGAGCTCGGCCTCGCTGCTGGCGCCGACCTGGATCTGGGCCACGCCGCCGGCGAGCTTCGCGAGACGCTCCTGGAGCTTCTCGCGGTCGTAGTCGGAGTCGGTGTTGTCGATCTCGTTGCGAATCATCTCGCAGCGGGACTTGATGCCGGCGGTGCTGCCGGCGCCTTCGACGACGGTGGTGTTGTCGGAGTCGATCTCGACCTTCTTGGCCTGACCGAGCTGCGAAAGCGTGACCTTGTCGAGCTCGATGCCGAGGTCCTTCATGATCGCGGTGCCGCCGGTGAGGACCGCGATGTCCTCGAGCATCGCCTTGCGGCGGTCGCCGTAGCCGGGGGCCTTCACCGCGCAGACCTGAAGCACGCCGCGAAGCTTGTTGATGACCAGCGTCGAGAGCGCCTCGCCGGTGATGTCCTCGGCGATGATGAGCAGCGGCTTCTTGGCGGCCATGACCTTCTCGAGCAGAGGCACGAGCTTCTGCACGGAGTCGATCTTGTCCTCGTGGATCAGGACCAGGCACTTGGAGAGCTCGACCTTCATCGCCTCGGCGTCGGTGACGAAGTTGGCGCTCAGGTAGCCGCGGTCGAACTGCATGCCCTCGACGACGTCCACCTCGGTCTCGCGGCCCTTGCCCTCCTCGACGGTGATGACGCCGTCCTTGCCGACGGCGTCGAAGGCCTTCGCCATGATCTTGCCGACCTCGGGGTCGTTGTTGGCGGAGATGGTCGCCACCGAGGCGATGCCTCCGGAGACGTTGGCGACGGGCTTGCTCATCGAGGCGATCTTGCCGGTGGCCGCATCGACGGCCTTCCGCATGCCGCGGACCAGCGCGTTGGCCTCGACGCCGGCGGTGACCCGCTTGAGGCCGGCCTTGAACAGGGCCTCGGCGAGCACGGTGGCGGTGGTGGTGCCGTCGCCGGCGTCGTCGGAGGTCTTGCTCGCGGCCTCGCGGACGAGGCGGGCCCCGATGTTCTCGACCTTGTTCCGAAGCTCGATCTCCTCGGCGACGGTCACGCCGTCCTTGGTGACGTTGGGGCCGCCCCAGCTCTTGTCGAGCAGGGCGTTGCGGCCACGGGGGCCGAGGGTGCTCTTGACGGCGGAGGCGAGCTTCTCGACGCCCGCGAGCAGGCTCTTGCGGGCTTCGATGTCGAAGGTGAGTTCCTTCACGGCCATGGTTCGAGGTCTCCAGTGGGGATCCGCCATCGGCGGACCCGGGCGTCCTATGGGTTCGGCAGCGGCCGGGCGTCCGAGGATCGGACCGCACTCGGTCGGCGGGAACCACATTCAAACGCCGCGCCAAACCGGGCCTCAAACCGGGACCCGGGTCCAACTCGATCGAACGTCCTGCCCGGCCCGGATCGGTCGCACGGCCAGCCGCCGCGACGGTTGTCGCGATCGGCTCCGAGCGTGGACAGGCCGCCCCGGATCACGAGCGTCTCGCTCCACGGATCGGTGGACGTGGCGTTTCAACGGTGGAAACGGCCTCGCAAGGGCGTCGAACCGGCATCGAAGGGGTTCAAACCGAGGCGAGACGCCGGATCCGAGGGGAGGCGGCTTCATGCCTGGGGCAGGGGCCGGCCCGGCAGTCGAACCGGCCTGCGGCATCGGGGCCTCGGGGCCGCGACGACCGTCGATCTGACAGGCAATCGCGCCTGGTGTCGGGGGCCTGCCGATGTGGCAGATTCACGATCCGGGAGCGGTCGCGGAGATCAGAACGGCGAGGGGGCATCTCCGCCGGGCGTGCGATCGGTCCCGTCGGTCGGCGTGGTCCCTGGGCCGGGTTGCCCACCAAGATCGCTCAGCATCCGTTCGAGTCGAGGCCGCCTGCGTCGAAGGTCTCCGGAGATCCAGAGCACGTTCGCCGCGAGGTAGAGGCCACCGATCACCACCAGCAGCATCGTTGCCGCCGCGAGCAGCCCGGCGATCGTCGCACCCTCCGGTCGATCGAGGACCTCGAACATCCCGCTCGCCAGCGAGAAGCAGATCGCCGCGATCAGACTTCCCACCACGAGATATGGACTCTGCCGCGCCGATCCGCCGCTCCGCCAGCGTCGGCTGCCAGGGCCGAGTCGATCCGCGAGCAGGCCGCCCGCAAGAAGCAGGACACCCGTCGAGGCGAGTGCGAGCGGTCCGGCCACACCGGTCTGGACGGCGATCGGAAGGAGCAGCGAAAGGGCGGTTGCGAACGCAAGGCCCGCACCGAGCCGCAGCAGGATCCGCGGCCGGCGCAGCGGCCTCGCGAAGTCCTGCGGCACGTCGTCGAGATCGAGGGTGGTCGAGCCGTCGCGGAGTCCGATCGCGGCGGCGGCCGCGGCGAGGCCGATCAGCAGCCACGCGGCGCTCGCCGCCTTCGTCCAGATGCTCGAGTCGTCCACCGACGACAGCGGCGTCGCCAGACGCGAGTCCGGCCCGCTCCAGGGCCACGTCGCGGGGGGCAGTGCCGCGAGGATGGCGACGATGGCGACGATCGCCGCGACCACGGGAAGCAGGCGCCCGGTGCGACGGCAGGTCTCGGCGTCGATCATCGACGCCGACAGGTCCACGTGCTCCGAGAGCGTTCGCCAGATCGGCTCTCCGCACTCCGGACAGACGCCGTCGAGCGCGATGCCGCGGATCTCGTAGCGGCAGCGGCGGCAGGGGAACGCAACAGGGATCCCGGGCTCGGGTGTGGAGGTCTGGAGGTGGTCGATCGACTCGGTCACGTCTGCAACTCGCCCCTCGGCGATGTCGTCGCCTCGGCGGAAGTCCTCTTATACTCCGTCGCTTCCGCGGCAAACTCCCATGCTCGACGTCATCCAACGCCTGCGGTCCAACATCGCCACCGTCTACATGGGGAATCTGCAGGCCGTGGATCGACTGATCCTGTGCCTGCTCGCCCGAGGCCACGCGCTCATCGAGGACGTTCCCGGGGTCGGCAAGACCGTTCTCGCCAACGCCCTCGCCCGTTCGGTGGACTGCCGGTTCAGCCGAATCCAGTGCACGCCGGATCTGCTTCCGGCGGACATCACGGGCGTCAGCATCTTCAATCGCGAGCAGAACCGCTTCGAGTTCCAGCCGGGACCGATCTTCGCCAACATCGTGCTGGCCGACGAGGTGAACCGGACGACCCCGCGAACCCAGTCGGCCCTGCTCGAGGCGATGAGCGAGGCGACCGTCTCCGCCGAGGGCGAGGTGATGTCGCTGCCGCAGCCCTTCATGGTGCTGGCCACGCAGAATCCCTACGAGTTCGAAGGGACCTACCCGCTGCCGGAGAACCAGCTCGATCGGTTCCTGATCCGCATGAGCCTGGGCTATCCCAGTCCCGACGACGAGGGGCGGGTGCTTCGCCTGCAGCCGGCCCGCACGAGCCTTCGCGAACTGAAGCCCGTGACCAGCGAGCAGGAGGTCGTCGCCCTGCAGGATGCCGTCGACGAGGTGAAGCTCGAGGACTCGCTGGTGGACTACATCATCGCCATCGCCACCGCGAGTCGCGACGCCGACGATCTGCAGGTCGGCATCAGCCCGCGCGGCGCGCTCGCCCTGGCGCAGGCCGCCCGCGCCACCGCCCTCATGGACGGTCGCAACCACTGCGAACCCGAGGACGTGGTCGGCAACGTGCTTGCGGTGTGCGCCCATCGCGTGGTCACCCGCGCCCCGATGCACACCGGCGACACCCTGACGGCGCGTCGAATCGTGCAGAGGGTCCTCGAAAGCGTGCCGAGCCCGGCGTGAGCGGTTCGGGAACCGCGGACGCGCCCGAGCCGATCGCCGCCGACGAACCGGCGGTGGTGCTGCTTTCGGGCGGCCTCGACTCCGCGGTCGTTCTCGCGTGGATGCGTCGCCGCGGGCACCCCGTCGTCGCGATCAGCTTCGACTACGGGCAGCGGCATCGGTTCGAGCTGTCCTGCGCGGCGCGTCTCGCCGAGATCCACGGCGTTCGCGAGCATCGCATCGTGCCGATCGACCTTCGCGCCTTCGGCGGCAGCGCCCTCACCGACGACGTGGAGGTTCCGAAGGATCGCGAGCTGGACGACGCCTCGGCGATCCCCGTCACCTACGTCCCCGCCCGCAACACCGTGTTCCTTTCCCTCGCCCTCGCGCTGGCCGAGGCCCGCGGGGCGCGGCACCTCGCGATCGGCGTCAACGCCGTGGACTACTCCGGCTACCCGGACTGCCGTCCCGAGTTCATCGCGGCGTTCGAGCGCCTCGCGAACCTCGCGACGCGCGACGGCGTCGTCGACGCGGCGCAGGGCCGTCGTCACTTCCAGCTGCATGCGCCGCTCGCGTCGCTGTCGAAGGCCGGAATCGTCCGACTCGGGCTCGAACTCGGCGTCGACTTCGCGTCGACCACGAGCTGCTACGACCCGACGCCGACGGGGGCGCCGTGCCGGCGTTGCGACGCGTGCCGGCTGCGGGCGAAGGGGTTCGACGAGGCCGGGGTCGAGGATCCGGCGCTGCGTCGGGACTAGCCGGCGCCGCGGGCGGGCAACGTGTTCGCGACGAACTCCTCGCGCGTCGCCGGACGATCCGCCTGCCGGATCTCGTCCTCAGTCGACGCCCTTCAGCGTGACGTAGATCAGCTGCTCCTCGGCGTCGCGCACGATGTTGACGCTCATGACGTCGCCGGGGCTCTTGTCGCGAAGCATCTCGACGAGTTCGCGTCGGCTGTTGATCGCCTGCTTGTCCATCTTGACGATGCGGTCGCCGGGCATGATGCCCGCCTCGGCCGCGGAACTGCCTTCGGAGACCGTCACGACCTCGAGGCCCTCGCCGGAGTCGTCGGGCCGGCTGCGCACGCCCAGTCGAACCGCGAGCCGGTTGCCGCCTCGCATGCGATCGCCGGAGCCGCCCGCGGGGGCCACGAACTTCTCGGGTCGTTGCGCCGCGTCGAGCGCGAGCTCGTGCCAGAGGCGGACCGTCCGCACCGCATCCTCGCGGTTGATCTTGTCGGGAGTGTCGTCGGGCGTGTGGTAGTCGTTGTGGAAGTCCGCGATGATCGCGAACAGCACCGGGACCCCGGCGGAGGAGAAGGCGGCGTGGTCGCTGCCGCCGCCGCCGCCGTCGTTCTGGACCACCTCGAGTTCGGACGCCTCGAAGAACGGCTGGGCCCAGTCCTTCAGGCCCTCTCCCGAACCGAGACCCGACACGCTGAGGCGGCGGTTCTCGATGCGGCCGATCATGTCGAAGTTCATCATCAGCGAATGCTGGGAGAGCGGGGCGATCGGGTTGCGGACGTAGTGTCGGGCGCCGTTGAGGCCGCTCTCCTCCGCATCGAAGCCGAAGAAGAGGATCGAGCGCAGCGGAGTCTCGGGAGGCAGTTCGTCGTAGGCCTTCTTGAGGCTCTTGCCCAGCAGCATGACCCCGGCGCTGCCGGAGGCGTTGTCGTCGGCGCCCGGATGGAGATTGCCGGCGCCGCGCCGCGAGCCGAACTCGCCGAATCCGAGGTGGTCGAGGTGGCCGCCGATCACGATGTACTCGTCCTCGAGGCCGCCGCGGCCCGGCAGCAGGCCGACGACGTTCTCCGCGACGACCGGAATCTCCTCCACCATGCCCGCAAGGGTCACGGTCGCCTCGTCGGGGAAGTGGAACGCGGCGCCGCCCTCGTCGGCGTAGGTGCGCAGGTCGCGGATGCCGCGGCCTTCGGCGTCGATGAGGCGAACGAGGCGATCGGCGGCCTCGGGCGTGGCCATGACCACCGGAAAGTCCGCGGTTCGGGTGCCGCCCTTGATGAGGCTGCCCGACCGCTCGTCGTCGCTTCCGGGCGGGTTCACCAGCACCACCGCGGCGGGATTGCGGCGCGAGACCGCGGCGAACTTGCGGCCGAACGAGGCGTTGCTCGACCAGCCCCGATCGCTCCAGCGGCTGCCGCCGTCCTCGTTCATCGGCTCGAAGCGCAGCATCACCGCGATGCGGCCGGAGAGGTCGGTGTCCTCCTCGAAGCTGGTGTAGCCGTTCTCGCCGTCGTCGATCGAGTAGCCCACGAACGAGACCGGCGCCGTGACCTCGCCTTCGGTGCCCATGCCGGTGAACTCGAAGTCCTCGCCGAGGGCGAACTCGAGAAGGGCGTCGTCGAGCATCGCCTCGAGGCGCTGCCCCGTGACGGTGCTGTCGCTGCCGAGATCGAAGGGCTGTCGGTACCCGTTGGTCTCGCTGCCCTCGACCGGCATCGCCGGCTCGAGTCCGGCCTTGCGGAACTGCCACTCCATGTACTCCCGCGCCAACTCCATGCCGCGGGTGCCCGGCAGGCGTCCCTCCATCCATGGGCTCGCCAGCACGGTCATGTGCTCGTTGAACTCCAGGACCTCCGGATCGGCGGATCCGAACGCGTCGGACAGCGGCGTCCGCGAGGCGTCGGCCGCCGCCCGCATCGCGGCCATCGCGGCGTCCTCGGCGAGCATGGCGTCGGTGATGCGCACGCCGTCGAAGGCGAGTCGCTGTCCGTCGAGGCCGGTGCCGCTGCCGCCGACCCGATCGCCCTCGACGAGAAGGTCGGCCTCCACCTCGATCGCGCCGTCGCCCTCTCCGAACACGAACGTCAGCGTCAACCGCGAGGCACCGACGTCGAAGGTGCCCCGAACCGTGCCCTCCATGGCCAGCCGCGGCAACACGATCGACCCCTCGACCTCGTTGGCCATGTCGATGGCGAGGTCGAGATCGGAGACGTAGGTGCCGCCGTCGGCCGCCGTCGCGGTGATCCGCCAGGGGCCTGCGGCGGCAAGCACGTCGTTGCTGGGCGTCGCGTCGGTGGACTGCGCCGTCGCGACGACGCCGGCGGCGAACGGAACCGCCATCGTCGCGACGAGCAGTGCGGTGGAGAGGAGACCGGAAGCGCGATCACGCACGTGGCGTCGGGGCATGGCGGTGGATCCTTCGGGTGCCGAGGTCTCGGCGGGACGGTGGGGCCGGCGATGCTACAGTCCGAACAAGGTGCTACCGAGTCGGAGCGGTCCGGTTTCGGGACGCCGTTCGGAGCGGCTCGACGTGCCGGACGAACCCGCGTGTGCGACCTCCGAGCGAGGTTTCGTCGCGGTTGGTGGCGCCTCGAGGCCGCCGCGATTCGACGCGGCGGCGGTCGGGGCGGGACCACGACCGCCGATCCAGCCCTTCGGAGTGGCCCCTCTCCTGCTCCATCGCATGCCTCGCGACGCCCTTCTGAACCTCGCCCACCGCAGTCGCTCGGCGAATCCGCCGCCAGCCCGACGGGCAGGCGACGGTGAAACGATCCGATCGAGCGTCTCGACCCGACCCGGCGCGATGACCGGGATCGCGATGGCCGGGATCGCGATGGCCGGGATCGCGATGGCCGGCATCGAATCGCGCCCGTTGCCCGCACTCGGCGGCGCGACCAGCGGGGATGGCAGGTCCTCGCCGGTCGCCGAGGCGCTCCGGCACCCCCAGGACGGCCCGCACTGCGAAGTGGTGATGCGGATCCGCGAATCGGGAGTCGAGGTTCGCCTGAGCCCCAACCTCGTGTTCATCGACGCCGTGGTCGACTTCGCCAGGGAGGCGCCCGGCGACATCGCCCCGAGCGAGGTGTGGGCCCTCCGCGATCTTCTCGCCGAACGGTTCGCCTCGCCCGGATCGTTCCCGCTGATCTCGATCGACGGCCTGACACCGTCGCCGACGATGAGCGAGATCCTCGTCAACGATCCCGATCCCGATCTGCTCTCGCTCTTTCCGCTCAACGGGATGCGAGGCCTGCGAAAGATCGCCTTCACGCTGGACTACCCGACCGACGGCGTGCCCGAAGAGGTCGCGATCCGATGGCGGGACTTTCCTCCGAACGAGCTGAGTCTGCTGGACGAGCCGCCGCCGCTGATCATCACCGTCGAGCTGCTCGCGCCGGGCGAACGCGATCTGATCGAGCTGAGCGAGCGGGAGCCGGAGTTCACCTGGCACCGTCCTCCCCCGGACGAGGTCGATGCGGCCGCGCTCGCGGCGCCGGCGGCCCCGCCGCCACCGACGGTGCGGACGCTGGCGCTGCTTCCGATCCTCGTCGTCGCCGCAGGCGCCCTGTTGGCGGCGACGCTCCTGCAGCGTCGCGGATGGCGACGTGGGGGACTCGCGGTCGGGTCGGTGCTGGCGGCGAGCGCCGGCCTCGCGTGGCTCGGTCGAGACGCGTGGCTGGTGGAGATCGCCCGCGAGGAGGCGCCGTTGCCCACCGTGTCCGAAGCCGCCGCGATCTTCACGCCGCTGCAGCGGGGCATCTACCGGGCGTTCGACCTCGACGGAGAGGAGGAGGTCTACGACGCCCTCGCCGCGTGCGTGGACGGACCCCTGCTGCCGCGCATCTATCGAAGCGTGCGACGCAGCCTGATCATGGAGGAGGAGGGCGGCGCCGTCGGTCGGGTGATCGAGGTTCGCCCGCTCGAGATCGAGATCGAGTCGATCGGCCTGATCGAGCCCCCCGACGAGGCGGCTCCCGAGGCCGGCGCGGGTGGAGAGGATGGCGGGGCGAATCTCGAGACGCACGATCGGCGTCGCGTCGGCTTCACGGTGCGATGTCTCTGGGAGGTCGACGGGGCGGTCTACCACTGGGGTCACGGGCACTTTCGAACCAACGAATACGAGGGCCGCTACCTCGTGATCGCCACCGACCAGGGCTGGCGCATCGCCGGGGACGAGTTGCTGTCGCAGCGACGCGTCGACGAGCCGCCGGTCGAGCTCGAGGAGATCGCGCCGGTCGCGGAGGACGGGACCTTCGAGATCTGAGCGATCGTCCGGTGGCGAACGACGACCCGCGTCCTGTCGCCGGGTGCCGGTCGCCGCCCGCCGATGGATCCGCTAGAACCATCAGTCGCCCATGTCGGACGCCTTCGTCATTCTTCGCGAGCTGCGGTTCCGTCATCGCGGCGGACCCTTCGAGATGACCGTGCCCGACCTCGCCATCGCCAGGGGCGAGGCGGTGGCCTGCGTCGGACCGAGCGGCTGCGGCAAGACCACGCTGCTCGAACTGATGGTCGGCATCCGCCGTCCCGACGCCGGGCGCATCGAGATCGACGGCATCCGTCTCGACGCGATGACCGACACCGCGTTGCGTCGCTGGCGGCGACGCGAAGTCGGGCTGGTCTTCCAGGATCTTCGCCTGCTCGATTCGTTGACGGCGCTGGAGAACATCCTGCTGCCGTACCACCTCGACGGAAGCCTCGGCGATCTCGCGGCCGCGACCGCGCGGGCGAGACGCCTCGCCGAGTCGATGGGGATCGACGCGCTTCTTCGCCGAAGGCCGCGACGCCTCAGTCAGGGGGAGCGTCAGCGCATCGCGGTCTGCCGGGCCCTCGTGACCGAGCCGGCGCTCGTCGCGGCCGACGAGCCCACCGGCAGCCTCGATCCCGACACCGCCGCGGTCGCCGCGGACCTGCTCGTCGAGGCGGCGCGGCGGGGCGGACGGACCCTGTTCATGGTCACCCACGACCACTCGCTGCTCGACCGCTTCGATCGGGTGGTCGAGATGCGGTCGCTGCTTGCCGCGGAGGCGTCGTCGTGAGGGGGCTTCCGCTGCTGGTCCTGCGACGCCTCGCCCACGACTGGGCCCAGACCGCGCTCCTGACGGCGTGCCTCGCCGGGGCGCTGCTGATTCCCATCGCCGGTCGGATGGTGCTCGAACGCACCGGCGCCGAACTTCGACGCCGCGCCGCGGAGACGCCGCTGGTCGTCGGCGTCGCGGGAAGTCCGATCGAACTCGTGCTCGCCTCGCTCTACTTCGACCGCGCCGAGATCGGGACGCTTCGGTATCGGGAGACCCTCGAACTCGATGCCGAGCCGGAGGTGCTGGCGGTGCCGCTCGCGCTGGGATTCACCACGCGGGGTGCGCCGATCGTGGGGACCCGATACGACTACTTCGAGCAGCGGGATCTGCGTCCGGCCCGCGGGAATCTCCTGCAGCGCCTCGGAGACTGCGTGGTCGGCGCCGCGTTGGCGCGAAGGCTGGGGATTGCGCCGGGCGACGGTCTCTTCTCCGATCCCCGCGAGGCCTACGACCTCGCGACGGCGCCGCCGCTTCGCATGCACGTGCGCGGCGTCCTGGAGACCAGCGGCACCGCCGACGACGAGGCGGTCTTCGTGGATCTGCGGACCGCGTGGCTTCTGGAGGGCCTGCTGCACGGGCACGCCGAGGCCCGATCGCTTCCCGAGCGGGTGGTGCTTGGCCGCGACGGCGAGCGGATCGTGCTCGACGAGGGGATTCGCGAGTACTACGAGGTGACCGACGAGAACCTCGCGGGGTTCCACCTTCATGGCGAACTCGGCGAGATGCCCACGAGCGCGATCCTGGTGTTTCCGCGGACCCGCAAGGCCGAGACCATCGTGTCCACGCGGCTGGACGAACCGGAGGCGCGGCAGGCGGTCGATCCGGCGATCGTCGTGGGCGATCTGCTCAACCGCGTGGTTCGAGTGGCGAGGATCTTCGATCTGGTGACCGTCGTGCTTGTGGTCGTGACGGTGGCGTTGTCGTCCATGACGCTGCTGCTCTCGATCCGGGCCCGCCGCAGCGAGCTGCTCGCCATGCGGGCGATCGGCGCCGGACCCTGGACGATTCGTCTGCTGATCGGCGGCGAGGTGCTGGCGGTCGTCGCGGTGGCGGTGGTCGTCGCACTGGTCGCGGCGGCGTGGCTCGATGCGGTGGTGCCCGATCTGGTGCGGTGGGTGCGCTCGGCCTGAGCGACCGCACCGGACTGCGATCGAGGCGGTCGCGGCCACGCGGCCTCGGCGGCGACGTCCGGGCTGGTGGCGTCGGCGGCGCCGATCTCGCGCGGATGCCCTCGCGGTGGGGGGCGTGCCCGGGAAGTGGGATCGCGATCCGGTCGCTACGCTTCCGCCCCATGCTCGGCGAGCGACTGGCGAATCGAATGCGGCATCTCGCGAAGTGGGGTCGGCGGCAGGGGATCTCCTGCTTCCGTCTCTACGAGCGCGACGTGCCCGAGTACCCGGCGATCGTCGACTGGTATGCGGACGTCGATCCCGCGACGGGAACGCCGATCGATCTCGCGCATGCGGGCGACGCGGTGGCGTGGTTGTTCAGGCGGCGGAAGGACGAAACGCCCGATCAGGAGCGAGAACACCGTCGCGACAGCGAGGCGGAGATCCTCGCGGGCCTCGACATCTCCCGCGATCGACTCTTCGTCAAGCACCGTGGTCGGCAGGTGTCCGACGAGGGCGGCCGCGACCAGTACGAGCGGGTCGGCGACGCGGGCCGGACCAAGGTGGTCGCCGAGCACGGCCTTCGATTCGAGGTGAACCTCTCCGACTACCTCGATGTGGGCCTCTTCCTCGATCATCGGCCGATGCGGAAGTCGGTACAGGATCGTGCGAAGGAGCGACGGGTCCTGAACCTCTTCGCGTACACGGGCGCCTTCAGCGTCCACGCCCGGGCCGGCGGCGCCGCGTCCACGACGACCGTGGACATGTCGCGGACCTACCTCGACTGGTACGCACGCAACCTCGCCTTGAACGGATTCGCCCTCGACGAGGATCACCGCGCGATCCACGCCGACTGCCTGCAGTGGCTCGAGGCGGGACCCGGTTCGGCCGCGGACCGCTACGACCTGGTGGTGTGCGATCCGCCGACGTTCTCCAACTCCAAGCGCATGAAGGCGGAGTCGTTCTCGATCGACCGGGACCACCCGCAACTGCTCGCGTGGCTCGCCCGGTTCGTCGCCCCCGGCGGCGAGATCCTCTTCTCGACCAACTCCCGAAGCTTCGAGATGGCGCCGGGCGCCGTTCCGGCGGGATTCGGCTGCCGGGAGATCAGCAACCGCTCGGTGCCCGAGGACTTTCGCAATCGAAGGATCCATCGCTGCTGGCGGCTTGCCGAAGGATGGGTCCAACGCGGGCGAGGGTGACGGGGGGAGGTGGGAGTGGTCGTGCGACCGCGCTCACTCTCCGTCTGCGATCGGAGTGTTCCCGTCGGGAAGGCCCAGCGCCGCACGATCGAGAGCTCGAAAGCGAATCGACTCGTAGGGATGCGAGGCGCCGGCCTCGTAGAGGCAGGCGACGATCGGGGTGGCGTCGGCGGCGCTCGCTCGCGGTGCGAGCGTCGCCAGCGACGAGTATGCCGACGCCCCGGGGTGCAGCAGCAGACCTTCGGACCAGGTCCTTCCGCCGTCGCGACTGGTGCGAACCGTCATGCGTTCACGGCGATCGGCGCTTGCCGGATTGGAGAAGATCAGGGTGCGACCCTCGTCGATCGCGACCATCGCCGCCTGACAGATCGGTTCGGGCAACGCCGGATCGCGCACGACCTCGGACCAGGACGATCCGCCGTCGGTCGAGCGCGAGATCGCCCGGGCCCGCTTCGAACGGTCGTAGTTCCGCATGTTGAGAAGCAGCGAACCGTCGGCGAGTTCGGCGACGGCGCATTCGTTGACCTGGTGCGAGGGGGTTCGTCCCAGCACCCGCCAGGTCGCGCCGCCGTCGTCGCTGGCGATCACGTGGGAGTAGTAGTGCCTCGTGTCCCGTTCGATGTGGTCGCACGGCACGAGCAGACGGCCCGCGTGCGGACCGCGCTCCAACTGGATCCCGTTGCCGGGCCCCGTCGCGTACCAGGTCCAGTCGTCGCGCTTGGCGGTCGCGGTGATCTCGCGAGGTTCGGTCCAGGTCCGTCCGTGATCGGCGCTGGACAGCACCCAGACCGTGCGGGTCCCGGTCGAGGTGCCGTCGATGATGCGGGGCTCGTGGTCCGTGCCGAGGTTCCGGGTCGCCAGCAGGTGGATCGTCCCGGTGCGGCGGTCGAGCACCGGGCAGGGGTTGCCGGCGGTGTTCGCGCCGTCGCTCCAGACGACTTCGAGATCGCCCCAGGTGCGTCCGCCGTCCTCGCTGCGCCGCAGGACCAGGTCGATGTCGCCGGAGTCGCCGCGCCCGTTCACCCGGCCTTCGGCGAAGGCGAGAAGCGTGCCGTCGGCGGCTTCGAGCAGGGCGGGGATGCGGAAGGTGTGATAGCCGTCGGTGCCCGAGGCGAACACCGCCGGATCGGCAGGCGTCGCGGCGGGCGGGGGCTCGGCGGCGGAGACGGACGAGATCGCGGCCGCGCCGCCGAGGCCCGTCGCGAGCATCGCGACGGCCGATCGGAATCGGGCTTGAAACGGGCTTCTGACGAGTTCGGGCATCGCGACGCTCTCCGGAGACGTGGCTGACGACCGTGCAGGCTATTCGAAGCACCGGATCGCAGTGGTACGCTTCTGCGATGCGAACGAACACTCGAATCCTCGCGGCGGCGGTCACGGCATCGCTCGCGCTTCCGGCCTCCACCACGACCGTCGTCGCGGCCGAACCGCCGCCCTCGACCGGCGAGGCGAAGGCGGTCAGGGTCTTCCTGCTCGCGGGGCAGTCGAACATGGAAGGCCACGGCGTCGTCGATCTCGACCACGAGCGCGACTACAACGGCGGCCGCGGCAACCTCGTCGAGTTTCTCGCCAGCGACGACGGCGCCCCGTGGCGAGACCTTCGGAGCGACGCGGGCGGCTGGACGGAACGGGACGACGTCTTCGTCAGCTACCTGACCGAACGTGGGGAGCTCAAGTCCGGACCGTTGTCGATCGGATTCGGCGTGCACTCGGGTCGCCACCACATCGGGCCGGAACTCGGCATCGGCCTGATCCTCGGCGACGCGTTCGACGAGCCGGTGCTGCTGGTGAAGACCTGCTGGGGCGGCAAGAGCCTCGCGAAGGACTTCCGACCGCCGAGCGCCGGCGGCGAGGTCGGCCCGTACTACCGACGCATGCTCGCGGAGTACCGGCAGGCGATCGCCACCATGGCCGAGCGGTTCCCGGCGCTCGCCGGCAGGACGCCGAAGCTCGAGGGCGTCGTCTGGTTCCAGGGCTGGAACGACGCCTGCGACCGCGACGCGACCGCGACCTACGCGGCCAATCTGAAGCATCTCGTGGCGGATCTGAGGACCGAGTTCGACGCGGCGACGCTGCCGGTGGTCGTCGGCGAGACCGGCAACTGGGACGGCGAGCAGTTCCGATCGGCGCAGCGGGAAGGCTGCGAGGGCCTCGAGGCGGTCGTCTTCGTGCCGACGCGACGGTTCCTGCGTCCCGCGGAGTCGTGCCCGAACCGGACCCACGGCCATCACTGGTACGGCAGCGGGGGCAGCTATCTGCAGGCCGGCGACGCGATGGGACGGGCGATGCGCACGTTGACGTCGTCGGCCGGGGCCACGGAACCCTCGGCGCCGTCGCGGTAGGCGCGGCCGCGACGGGAAGGGCATCGGAGACACGGCGACCATGACGCGACATCGCTGCGACGTGCTGGTGGTGGGAGCCGGTCACAACGGGCTGGTCGCGGCGATCATGTTCGCGCAGCGCGGCCTGCGGACGCTCGTCGTGGAGGCGTGCGACGTCGTGGGCGGCGCCGTTCGCACCGAGCGACCGTTCGCGAAGGCGCCGGGGCTCGCCACTTCGACCGGCGCGTATCTGCTCGGCGTGATGCCGCCGGAACTGATGGAGGCCGTGGGCGTCGAGATCCCGCTGCGGCGCCGCGATCCGCACTACTTCCTGCCCACCACCGACGGACGATCGCTGCTGCTGGGTTCCGACCGCGAGGCGACGCGGGCCCAGCTGCGCCGATTCTTCTCCGAGGCGGACCTGCGGGCCAACGACGCGATGCTGGCCGAGATCGAGGCGATGCGCGACGACATCGCCCCCACCTGGCTCGAGGAGCCGCTCTCCATCGAGGAGACCGCCGAGCGCTTCGTGCGACCGGCGCTGCGCGACGCGTTCGTCGCGCTGTGCCGCGGCTCCGTCGGCGAGCACCTCGACCGCTTCGGGTTCGAGAGCGACCTCCTGAAGGCGATGTACGCGGTCACCGACGGCTTCAGCGGCCTCTACGGGACCTGGGACACGCCGGGGACGGGCATGAACTTCCTGGTGCACAACATGTGTCGCCTGCCCGGCAGCGACGGCACCTGGATGATCGTCGAGGGGGGCATGGGCACGGTGACCCGGCTCCTTGCGGAGCGGGCCCGCGAACTCGGGGTCGAGATCCGGACTTCGTGTCCCGTCGAGCGGGTGCTGGTCGAGAGCGGGACCGCGACGGGCGTGCTGCTCGCCGGCGACGAGGAGATCCGCGCCGCGGCGGTGGTGGTCAACGCCGATCCGTTCCGCATGCGCGAACTCGTCGGCGCGGAGGCGTTTCCCGACGCGTACAACCGACGACTCGATTCGATGCGTCGCCCCGGTTCGACCTTCAAGGTGAACCTCGCGTTGTCGGGACTGCCGAAGTTCACCTGCCTGCCCGAGGCTCTCGATCGGAAGGGTGTGGCCTTCGGTCCGACGATCCACCTGCTGCCCGACGAGTCCGAGGTGATGGCGTCGCTGCGACGGGGCTTCGAGGAGGTCGCCGCCGGACGCCTTCCAGAGTTCCCGACCATCGAGTGGTACATCCACACCACCGTCGACCCGTCGATGCGGGACGCCGAGGGGCGCCACAACAGCGCCCTGTTCGTGCAGTGGGTGCCGCACACGCTGGCCGAGGGATCGTGGGACGACCATCGCGACGACTACGCGCGGCATCTGCTGTCGATCTGCGATCGCTTCGCGCCGGGCACGTCGGATCTCGTCGTCGACATGTTTGCGCTGGATCCGGGCGGCATCGAGCGCCACTTCGGCATCACCGGCGGGCACATCCACCACATCGACAACGCCTACGGCTTCTCCGATCGCGTGCCCTATCGCCAGCCCGTCGAGGGCCTCTATTCATGCTCCGCCGGCACGCATCCGGCAGGCAGCGTGATCGGCGCCGCGGGCCACAACGCCGCGATGCGGACGATGGCCGATCTCGGCGTCTGAACGGAGGTCGTCCGAAGGCCGGGCGGTGCCGAGTCGGCCTCTGCAGGGGTCGGGATGTTCGACTTCGACGCCGATCGCCGCGAACGATTTCCGGAACCGGGCAGTAGGATGCCGAGACCTCGGTACCTCGACCTCCCGGAGCCGATCATGAGCCTCCCGATCAATCGTCGCACCATTCTCCGTTCCACCGTCGCCGCCGCCGGAAGCGTGGCGGCGTCGTCGCTTCTCGCCTCGGCCACGACGGCGATGGGCGCGGTCTCCGCGCTGCCGCGATCGCTGCGTCGCTCGAGGCTCGAGAAGCTCCAGATCCTGCAGATCGGCGTCGGCGGCAGCATCGCACCCTACGACCGGCAGCAGCTCGAGAGTCATCCCGACGTCGTCTTCACCGGGCTCTGCGACGTCGACGCCAACGCCCTCGCCAATGCCGCGAAGGATCGCCCGCAGGCGTTCACCTGCAAGGACCATCGCGAGGCGTTCGACAAGCACGGCGACAAGTTCGACGCGGTCATCGTCTGCACCCCCGACCACAACCACGCCCTGCCGATGATGCTGGCGCTGGAGAACGGCAAGCACTGCTACGGCCAGAAGCCGCTGGTCCAGCAGCTGTCCGAGGTGGCGGCGATCGAGGCCTGTGCCGCGGCGCATCCCGAACTCGTCACCCAGGTCGGCAACCAGCGCATGGGCAACACCGGGCGGCAGTACGCGGTGGAGATCCTCGAGAAGGACCTGCTCGGCAAGCCCGTCGAGTGCCACGTCTGGGTGGGTGGTCCGCCGGACGAGGGCAACGGCTACTTCTACTACGGCCCGAAGCCCGATCCCTCGACGCCGCCGGAGTCGATCGACTGGCCGTTGTGGCTGGGTTGCGCCGAGGACGCGCCGTACCGCGACGGTCTGGTCGGACTGCGATGGCGCTCGAGCTGGGACTACGGAACGGGCCAGCTCGGCGACTGGTGCACCCACCTGCTCGACGTGCCGGTCTACGCGTTCGACCTGAAGAGCCCCACCTCGGTCATCTCCCACACGCGGACGCCGTCGGGCTTCTACCACGCCCAGCACGTCGCCTCGACGCTGGCCTATCCCGACCCGGGCGATCGCTTCGCCAACGCGGTGCTGCCGCTGCACTACTGCGACAAGGGGCAGCATCCCTCGCGGGCGGCGCTGAACATTCCGCCGGGCAACTTCTCCGCGACCGGAACCCTCGTGGTCTGCGAGGACGGCGTGCTGCACGTCGAGCCGGGCGGGAAGCTCGAGGTGTGGCGAGGCGGCAAGGACTTCGACTGGAAGACCCTCCCGGGCCTCGAGGAGCGCAGCGAGCGCAACCACTGGCACTGCTGGGTCGACCGCTGCATGGGCAAGGACGCGTTCGTCCAGACGCCCTTCGCCGCCGGAGCCGCGATGGCCGAGGCCGGCCTGTTGTGCTCGAAGGCGGCCCGCTACCCCGGCCAGGAACTGCTCTGGGACAAGGCGACCAACTCCTTCACCAACAACGTCGAGGCGACGGAGTCGATCGTGAGCCGTGCGTATCGGCCGGGCTTCGAGCTGCCCACCGGCGTCTGAGCATCGCCACGTCCGAGTCGACGCGGTCGCCGCGCCCTGCGGCTCCTGCGCAGCGGGATTGAACCGCGTCCCCATTCGCAGGAGCGACCATGACCACCCGCCAGGATCCCGCCGCGACCGTCGAGTCGCCGCACCGCCGCTCTCTTGCGGGACGCGCCGCACTCGGATCGGCACGCGCCCTCTGGTCGATCGTGCTGGCCGTCTCCGGCATCTGGGCGGTGCTTGCGCTGCACTACTCCAACCTCCCGTGGCCGGCGATCCGACTGGCCATGGCGTTGGGATTCGCGATCTTCGGCCTCTGGGTGTTCTGGATCGATCGCCGCGGGCGAACCAAGCTCGTCTACGCCGTGCTCTGGATCGGCGTGGCGGTCTGGTTCTCGTCGATCCCGCCTTCCCACGACCGAGAGTGGCGACGCGAGGTCGCGGTGATGCCGCGGGCGATCGTCGACGGCGACACCGTCCGGTTCACCGGCTACCGGAACTTCGAGTATCGCGACCGCCACGACTTCGACGAGCGTCTCGAGGAGCGCGAGGTGTCGCTCGACGCGCTGGAGTCGGTGGATCTCTTCATCTCCTACTGGACCGAGGGGCCGGTCGGCCACACGTTCGTCAGCTTCAACTTCAAGGATGCCGCACCGGTCTGCATCTCGATCGAGACCCGGCCCGAGATCGGCGAGAGCTATGCGCCGATCGCCTCGATCTTCAAGGAGTTCGAGTTGATCTACGTCGTGGGCGACGAGCGGGATCTGATCCGCGTTCGCTCCGACCACCGCGACGAGGAGATCTTCCTGTACAGGCTGAAGACGCCTCCCGCCGCGGTCCGGCAGTTGTTCCTCGAGTACTGCCGACGCATCGACGAACTCGCCGACCGGGCCGAGTGGTACCACCTGCTCAAGAACAACTGCACGCTGAACATCATGCGGTACAAGAACGCCGCCGGCCGGGAGGGCTCCTTCGACATCCGCCACCTGCTGAACGGGTGGATCGATCGGTACTTCCACGCCACCGGGATGATCGACACGACCCTGCCGTTCGCCGAGATGCGGGAGGTCTCGCGGATCACCGCGGCTTCGAGAGCGACGGATCCCGATGCGACCGCGGAGGAGTTCTCACGCTCGATCCGTCGAGGCCTTCCGGGGCATGGCGACCCCTCGGATCCCGCGACGTCGCCGGTCTCCGACTGACCGGCGTCGCGACGAATCCCGGCCGGGCCGACGGTAGACTTCGCGCATGAACCGAATCTCCACCGGACCGACACACGCGTTCCCCACGCTCGCGCTTCTGTCGGCGGCCACCTTCCTGCCGGCCTGCGAAACCGCGACCTCCGTCTCCACGTCCGGGTCCGGGTTCGGACCGGCCACCTCGTGGTCCGAACCCATCGCGGACTACCTCGCCGTCGGCGAGGCGAACTTTCCCGACGGCTTCACGCGCGAGATCACTGCGCTCGACGCGTTCGATCCGGACGGGCGAGGTCCGCAGCCGGAACTGCTGTGGATCGGCTACGGCGACGCCACCCGCAACATGGGATCGAAGACGCCGGTCGAGTTCCGCTACTTCATCTCCCCCGAAGACCCCGGCTACCGCGTCGCCCGCGTGCTGGCGGCGCCGCCGGTGACGCCGACGCAGCAGGGCGAGCGGCAGCGCACCCCGTTCGACACGGGCGAGGAGCAGATCGAGCCCTACCGCGTCGTCGACGGCGTGCTGTGGCAGGCCGGCGTCGACTCGACCGACGCCGACGAGCTCTGGACGCAGGCCAAGCCCGCCGAGCATCGGCCGATCGAGGGCAACGTGTTCCGCCTGGACGACCGGCACGGCCAGCCCGCCTGGCGGAAGTTCCGGACCATTCCCGGCGGCGAGCACGTCCACGACATCTGCGCCTACGACGGTTCGATCTGGGCGGTGGGCTCGGGATCGGCGCATCGCACCGAGTGGGAGTCCGGCGAGATCTTCCGCTACCTCTGGCGCAGCGACGACGGCGGCGAGACCTTCGAGCCGGCGCTTCGGGTGATGTTCCCCGAGAAGGGCAAGGGCGACACCCGCTTCCGGCGCCTGCTTCCGGTCGGCGACAGCCTGTACGTCTTCGGCTACGTGAACCCCTTCGTCGACGGCGGGCCGATCGAGGGCCGGCACGTTCGACTCCGCGACGGCATGGTCGGCGACGTCGGCGGGGAGATCGCCGACCTGCTGGTGCTGCGCACCTGGCCGCTCGACGGCGAGACCGGACTCGCGCTCGCCCGCAATCCCGATCGCACCACGCGGATGTTCGTCGTCGAGGCCGAAGGCGTGCGCGAACTGGACGCGTGGAGCGATCTCGCGGTCGTCGACGTGGCGCCCGTCGGGTCGGCGGCCTCGTCCGGCGAGTTCCTGCTGGTCGCCGGAGACCGCGCCGAGGAGCCCGCCCATGCGGTGTTCGCGTTCTCGATGGAGGACGTTCGGTCGAACCGGCCTCCGCGCGAGATTCTCGACCTGCCCGAGGTCGCACCGAGCGCCATCGCGGTCTGGCGCGGGGACCTCTTCATCGGCACCCGTGAAGGCGCGGTGCTGCGGGCCCGATCCGAGCGGCCTTGAGCATGACCACGCCCCGGGTCGTCGTGATCGGTTCGGTCATGGTCGATCGCGTGGTGGCGGTTCCGGCCATCGTGCGGCCCGGCGAGACGGTCGCCGCGCTCGGCATGGCGATCCATCCCGGCGGCAAGGGGGCGAACCAGGCGGCCGCGGCCTCGCGGGCGGGCGCGGAGACGATCTTCGCGGGCCGGACCGGTCGCGACGGCGGATTCGTGCTGGACGCGTTGCGACGACTGGGCGTCGACGTCTCCGCGGCCCACGTCGACGAGGGTGCGAGCGGCACCGCCTTCGTGCAGGTCGACGCGACGGGGCAGAATGCGATCGCCATCGTGCCGGAGGCGAACGCCCGCTTCGATGCTCGGGATCTGGATCGCGCCGTCTCCTCGATCCGACCGGGCGACCTCGTGCTTCTGCAGAACGAGACGGCGCAGCTCGACGAGGTCGTCGGTGCGGTGCGGGAGCGAGGCGGGCGCCCGTGGCTGAACGTCGCACCGGTGGACCCTCGGCCCTCGGCCGCGACGCTCGCGGCGGTCGAGTGCCTGCTCGTCAACGAGTCCGAGGCCGCGGCGCTGAGCGGTGGGGAGTCCGATCCCGGCGAGGCGCTTCGGATTCTCTGCGACGAGACCGCAGGTCGCCTGGTGGTCGTCACGCTCGGCGCCGACGGCGCGCGTGCAGGTCGCGACGACGCGAGGTGGTCGCAGGCGGCGCACGAGGTCGAGGTGCTCGACACCGTCGGCTGCGGCGACGCCTTCATCGGCGCGATGGCGGCGTGGACGGTGCGGGGCGCCCCGGAAGGCGCGGCGCTGGCCGCCGCCTGCGCCGCAGGATCTCTGGCCGCCACCCGTCGCGGAGCGATGCCGTCGATGCCGGATCGAGCCGCGATCGAGGCGCTCGTCGCCGGAGACTGATCGGATCGCTTCGACGGGTCAGCGGCGACGGGTGCCCGAAGGAAGTTCGCCGAAGAGCCGCCGGTAGTCCGCCGCGAATCGGCTCGCGCTGCGATAGCCGTGCGCGACCGCGATTTCGCCGATCGGATCCTCGCACGTGGGGTCGAGCAGGCGCGTTCGCGCGAGCGCGAGCCGGCGTCGCCGCACGAAGTCCATCGGGCTGGTCGCGCCGTACTCGGCGAAGTTCGCCTGCAGCGAGCGAACGCTGCACTCGGCGGCCGAGGCGAGATCCTCCACCGTGAGATGAGCCGAGGGATCGCGGTCGACCAGCGCCCGCACCGTCTCGATCCGCATCGACTTCACCGCGCGATCGTCGCGCACGAGATCGTCCGCGTAGGAATGCGGCTGCAGGTCGAGCAGAAGATCGATGAACGCCCGCTGCATGGCGGTGCAGGCCGGTCCGTCCACGACGGCGAGGCCGCTTGCAAGCGCCTGATCGATCGCCACCGCCATCGCCAGCAGAGGATTCCGCGCCGCGACGACCCTGGTCCGGAACTCGATCGGACGATCGAGCGCCGCGGAGACGCGCTCGGCCAACCGGGTTCTCAGCGCGATCGAGTCGACCACGACCGACAGGCCGACGCTGCGCTGCGTTCGTCGCTCGAATCGGCAGCCGGGGGGAACCACGATGGCGTTCCCCGGTCCAAGGCGATGACGCCGGCCGTCGATGGCCAGATGCACCTCCCCCTCGAGCACGAACTGCACGAGGAAGTCGCTGGTCGTCTCGCGTCGCAACGAGATCGTCTCGGGTCGATCGACGACGCCGAGGCCAAGTCGCAGCGTGCCGAGTTCGACGAACCGCAACTCCCGCCCCTCCGATTCCGAGGCGTTCGTCTCCACGTTCCGGCGGTGACCGCCCTCGATCGTCCGAACCACCCGATCCACGCCCGTCCGCCCTCGGACCCGCGTGACGTGCGAACCGGTCAGCAGGGACGCGTGATCGACCAGCGGATGGGACATGACCTGCACCTCGTCGCGGGGTGGTCGCGTGGCGACCGACGCCGGCGAGTTTCGGGAGCCAACCTCCCCTCGCCCCAAGTGAACATTATGCGCAGCAATGGATTCGCGATCCAAGCATCCCGAGGCGTGTTTGCCGAGCATCCTTCTCGGACTGCCGCTTCGCGGAGGCCGGGGCGCTCGCCCCACCCGTCCAGTCCGATGGCCCGCCCAGGCCCCAAACGCCGTCCGGAGACCCGTTCCATGCCCCGTCAGCACCGATCGTGCCCTGCCCGCTTCGTCCGCCCGGCCCTCGCGCTGGCGCTGGGGGGCGGCCTTGGCGCCGCCTCCACCGCCTCCGCCGACGTCGTGGCGAGCGGCATGGTGAACATCAACATCCCCTCGACCGAGTCGGGGATCGTGATCAACCTCGTCACCGGCGAAAGCGCGACCTCGCCCACCGTGGACGGCTACGACTTCCAGTTCAAGAACCAGTTCACACTGTTCTGCGACGGTTCGTTCGATTCGCCGAGCAACGCCTTCGTGCGCGGCTTCAACGGCGCCAGCGGCGTCAACAATCTTCCGCTGGGCACGCTCATCGGGCCGAAGGTCCCGAGCTGGACCTCCGGCAGCACGCCGACCATCGATCAACCCGCCGCGAACTGGATCCTGTCGAGCGGCGACAACTACGTCGGAGTCCGCTTCACCAACGAGGCGACCGGGGCGCTGCACTACGGCTGGATTCGGTTCTGCGTCGCCGAGTTCTTCGGAGCCCAGCCGCGTTCGATCGTCGAGTACGCCTACGAGTCGACGCCGAACACCGCGATCGCGATCGGCGCGGGCGGGACCGGCATGCCTGCGAACTGTGGAGGGGAGCCCACCTGCGCGACCATCCCCGCGTGCGGCGACAGCGTTCCGCCGCCTTCGGACACGGTGGACTGCGTCACCCTCGAGGCGACGACGGAGTGCACGAGCAAGCTGTTCTACCGGGACCACGACTGGCGGACTTCCGGCCAGGCGCCGTGGAGGAACACGACGTGGGCCGGACCCTCGGGAGGCCAGGTCGGCGTCACGCTCTCCGGCCTCAACCTCGACACCTTCGAGCCGGACTTCTTCGAACTGACCGTCGAGACGCTCACGCTGCGGAACGTCGACATGGACCCGGACGGTTTCACGTTCCGACTTCGTGGCGATCAGACCGCGATCGACCTCGACAACGCCCGTCTCGTCTGCGTTCCGGAGCAGCCGGTGTGGGATGCCCCGGTCCCGCTCTCGCTCTCGGCGACCGGGGGCGACAGCGGGTATCTGGGCATGCAGGGCCTGGTCGGGTCGCCCACGACCCTCTCGGTCGCGCCGGGCGCCTCGCTGAAGTTCGACGAGTGCGGGCAGACCGGGTTCGGTCTCCCCAACAGCGTTCGGTGCTACTTCTCCAACTCCGTCAACCACGCCGACGTCGACGGCGGGACGCTCGAGCTGTTCCAGTCCTACGTGATCTTCAGGACCGGTTCCGGCAAGATGCGGGTCCACAACGGCGGCGTGCTCCGGATCTTCGGTGCCGAATCGACGCTCGAGACCGGCGCGCTCGAGGTCGAGAACGCCAGCATCGAACTCGGACTCGGCGGCGTCGGCATCGAGGTGGACACCATGCTTCTCGACGGCGCCACCGTCACGTTCGAGCCGTCATCGAAGATCGTGTCCGATCTCACCACGGTGCGCGGCACCACGACGATCGACACCGACTTCACGACCGGCGTCGCGACGGGCCTGACCACCGCCATCGTGATGGACGGGCCGGGCGCCCATCTGATCCTCGCCGGGGACGGGACCGTGAGCGTCGACGCCCTGTTCATGGACATGGTCTTCTCCCCGAATCCGAAGGTGACGCTCACCGAGTTCGCCGACCTCGAGATCACCGACTCGATCGGCAGCGGCTGGGACGACGGAACCATCGAGATCCTCGGCGAGAACTCCGCCTTGTTCGTGAGGGAAGACGCCTTCGTCACGTCCCGGATCCCCATCGTCAACGAGGCGTTCATCGAAGTGGAGGGCGTCTTCGTGGGATCGGGCGCCGTGTCCGGCAGTGGCCTGTTCGAACTGTTCGGGGTCGAGGCGACTCTGGGCATCCTGGGTTCGACCGGTTCGACCCTGCAGATCGACGGTCCGATCGTGCTGAATCCGTTCTCGAAGCTCGCCATCGAACTCGATCCGCAGCAGGACCGATCGCAACGCCTGATCGCGGGGTCGGAGGTGGTGATGGGCACCATCGGCGCCTACCTCGACGCCTTCGTCCGACCCGAGAACGACGTGGTGCTGCCCGCCGGCACCAAGTTCGGCATCCTCGACTATCCCGCCGAGGACGACTTCATCGGCCTCTTCTGGAAGGACGACGACAGCGGCGATCTGGTGGATGGCTCCCTGCTCACGATCGGTCTCAACACGTACCGCCTGGCCTACCACGACGAAGGCTTCGACCCGGACAACCCCACCATGGTCACGTTGACCGTGGAGCCTTCGACCGACTGTCCGGCGGACCTCAACGACGACGGCACGGTCGACGGCGCCGACCTCGCGATCCTCCTCGACGCGTGGGGCTCGTGCGGCAAGGGTGCCTGCCCCGCCGACCTGAACGCCTCCGGCACGGTCGATGGTGCGGATCTGGCGATCCTGCTGGACGCCTGGGGTCCGTGTCCCTGAGGCGGTCTCGCGGCACTCTCGATTCGAAAGGGTCGCCTTCGGGCCGCCCACCACGCACGCCGTCACCGGGCCCGCGGGCTCGGCGGCGGCGTGTCTTGTTCGCGATGCCGACGTTTGTGGCGGCAGGGTCGCCGGAGTAGGTTGCGGCGGCCGTGAACGAACTCGCCGAACCGCCCTCGTCCGCCGCGAAGCCCGTGCCGGTCACGCTGCTGGTCGCCGTCGGCGGGGCCCTCGGCGCGCTGGCCCGCGTGGGCGTCGAGGCGCTGCTGCCCACGATGTCGATGGCCGACCCTCGATTCCCGTGGGCGACCTTCGCGGTCAACGTCGCCGGGGCGTTGGTGCTGGGTGCGGTCATGGCCATCTGCGAGCTGCGACCCCACGCGCCGCGTTGGCTGCGGCCGTTCGCCGCCATCGGCTTCTGCGGGTCGTTCACGACCTTCTCCACGATGAGCGTCGAGTTCGTGCAGTTGGTCGAGAGCCGCCACGCGTGGCTTGCGATCGGCTACTTCGCGGCGAGCTTTGCGACGGGCGTCATGGCGGCGTTCGTCGGAACTCGTGTGGCCGTCGTCGCGATCGGTCGCCCGGGAGGGACTTCGCGATGAGCCCCCTCGAACTCGTCGGCATCGCCCTCTTCGGCGCCGCGGGAGCGATGCTCCGACATCATCTTGGCGGCTTCGTCCACGAGTCGGCGGCGCGGGCGCTGGCCTCGGAACGGCACTTTCCCTTCGGCACCCTCGCGGTCAACGTGTTCGGGTCGTTCGTGCTGGGCCTCGTCGGCAGCCTCGCGATGGGTGGGACGATGTCGCCGGTGCTGGCGTCGGTCCTCGGGAACGGCTTCTGCGGCGCGGTGACGACGTTCTCGACGGTGGCGGTCGACGCCGAGCGGTTCCTGGCCGATCGCCGAGTCGTCCACGCCGTCGCGGACCTGCTGCTGACGGTGCTGGCCGGGGTCGGGGCGGCGTGGATCGGGATGTCGATCGCCGCCTGACCTGATCCCGCCCGTGCCGAACTGCGGAGCGAACGACCCGCGGACCGATGGTCGCTTGATGACCGATTCACCGCCCGATCTTTCCGGCCTGCCTGCGGATCTCCACGACAGCCGACTGGTCAACGCCGACCTCGCCCCGGTGCCGGTCGAGCGGCGGAACTGGACCACCTACAACTACGCCGCCCTGTGGATGGGCATGGCCCACTGCCTGCCGACCTACATGCTGGCCGGCGGGCTCGTCGCCCAGGGCATGAACTGGTGGCAGGCCCTGCTGACGATCGGCCTGGGCAACCTGATCGTGCTGATCCCGATCCTGCTGAACGCCCACCCCGGCACGAAGTACGGCCTGCCATTCCCGGTCGTCGTGCGCAGCAGCTTCGGCACGGTCGGCGCGAACGTTCCGGCGATGGCTCGCGCCGTCGTCGCCTGCGGCTGGTTCGGGATCCAGACCTATCTCGGCGGCGAGGCGATGAAGACCTTCCTCGTCGCGGTGTGGCCCGCGTTCGCCACGGTCGGCGGCGACGCGACGGTGATGGGTCTCGGCGTGCCCAGCGCGATCTGCTTCGGCGTGTTCTGGCTCGTCAACATCGGGATCATCGTGGCGGGCATGAACGCCCTGAAGTTCTTCGAGAACTGGGCGGCGCCGCTCCTGATGGTGCTCGCGCTGTGGCTGCTGGTCTGGCTGGTCCGGCGTGCCGGCGACTTCGGTCCGACCTTCGACGAGCCCTCGAAGTTCGAGTCGATGGGCGCGTTCTGGAAGGTCTTCGTGCCCTCGCTGACCGGCATGATCGGATTCTGGGCGACGCTGAGCCTGAACATCCCCGACTTCACCCGCTACGGCAAGGGTCAGCGCGAGCAGGCCTGGGGTCAGGCGCTGGGCCTGCCGACCACGATGATCGCCTTCAGCGCCATGGCCGTCGTCATCACCAGCGCCTCGCAGGCGCTTCTGAAGGGCGTGCCTGCCGCGGAACTCTGGGATCCGGTCAAGGTGCTGTCGTACCTCACCAGCGCCGACGCCCCGCCCGGCATGGAGGCGCCGGTCTTCGCCGGCGACGGCACCCGCCTGCTGGTCGCCCTGATCGCCCTGGTGGCCGTCGGCGTCGCGACGATCTCGACCAACATCGCCGCCAACATCGTGAGCCCCGCCAACGACTTCGCGAACCTCGCGCCGAAGCGGATCTCCTTCCGCACCGGCGCCGTGATCACCGGACTCGTCGGCATCGCGATCATGCCGTGGCGCCTGCTCGCCTCCGCCGACACCTACATCTTCGACTGGCTCGTCGGCTACTCGGCGCTGCTGGGTCCGATCGCCGGCATCATGATCGCCGACTACTGGATCGTGAAGCGCAAGACGCTGGTGGTGGAGGACCTCTACCGCCACGACGGCCGCTACGGCCGCGTCAACTGGATCGCGATGGTCGCGCTCGCCCTCGGCGTCGCCCCCAACGTGCCCGGCTTCCTCGGGCAGGTCAAGGTGATCGATCTGGGCGAGGCGGGCGGATTCTGGTCAACGCTCTATCCCTACGCGTGGTTCACCGGCCTCGCGATCTCCGCCGCGGTCTACCTGCTCGGCATGCGCCTGCGGCCGCCGAGATGACCCGATCGCGAGCTTCGGCGCTCAGTCCTCGACCACCTCGTCCACGAGGTCGAGGCCGCGGTCGATGATCTCGAACGCCTCGGCCATCTGCGCCTCGTCGATGCAGAGCGGGGGATTGCACATCACCAGGTTCCACTGCAGCACCGTGAAGAGGCCGTTCTCCTTGAGGAACGCCCCGAGCTTCGGCATGACCGGATGGCTTCCCGCGTAGGGCACGAGGCGCTCGCCGCGGGTGTTCTTCTGAAGCTCGATCGTCCCGAAGAGGCCGATGTTGCGGTGCTCCTTGACGCAGCGATGCTTCGCGGCGAGGCGCTCCATGTGGCCCCGCATGACGTCGCCCATCCGCGCCGAGTTCTCGATCATGCCCTCGTCGAGGAGGACCTCGATCGCCGCGAGCGCCGCGGCGAGGCAGAGCGGATGGGCGTTGTAGGTGAGCCCGCCCCAGAAGACGTTCTCGCGGAAGTGGTCCGCGATCGGATCGGACAGGGCCATCACCCCGAGCGGCAGATAGCTCGAGGTGAGTCCCTTCGCCATGGTCACGATGTCGGGCACGATGCCGCCGTGCTCGAAGGCGAAGAGGCGGCCGGTGCGCCCGAAGCCGCACATGACCTCGTCGCAGACCAGCAGGATGCCGTGCTTCGCAAGCAGCGCCTTGAGGCCCTTCAGGTAGCCCTCGGGAGGCGGCAGGATGCCGTTGGTGCCGGTGACGGTCTCGATGAACATCGCGGCGATGTTCTGCGGGCCCTCGTAGGCGATGGTCTCCTCGAGATAGCGGAGGTTGTTCTCGACGATCTCGGCGTCGGTCGAGCCGAAGCTGAACTCGTAGGGCCGCGGGTCCATCGTCCGAACCACGCCGGGCATGCCGGGCTCGGCGGGCCAACGGCGAGGATCGCCGGTCAGGGTGATGGCGCCGTGGGTGCCGCCGTGGTAGGCCCGGTGCCGCACGAGGATCTTGTGGCGACCGGTGTAGAGCCGCGCCGCCTTGATCGCGTTCTCGTTGGCTTCCGCGCCGCCCAAGGTGTAGAAGAAGCTGTTGATGTTCCCGGGCACGATCTCGGCGAGCTTCAGCGAGAGCCGCGCCCGGATCTCCGTCGCGATCCCCGGGAACGCGTAGGCGAGCGTCGCGGCCTGATCCTGGATCGCCTTGACGACCCGGGGATGGCCGTGGCCGATGTTCACGCTCATCAGCTGGCTGTTGAAGTCGATCCAGCGCTTGCCTTCGGGGCTGTAGAGGTGGATGCCCTCGGCGCGGGCGACCGGCACCGGCGCGACCTTCCCGGTCGCGCTCCAGGAGAACATGCTGTGCTCGAGGCACGCCCGGATCATCTCCTCCGAGCCCATGCCCGAGGGGGGCGCGTCGAGCGCATGGGAGGATGGCGGGGGCGGTGGGTTCATGACGGCGTTGCTCCTGCGTGCGTGTCGCGTCTCAGCTCGTTCTTGTTCAACTCATCCTTTCTCAACTCATCCAGGTCTGATCACGCTGCAGCGCCCACTTGCTGGTGATCTTTCGCTGCCGGGTCCAGAACCGGTAGCCGTCCCAGCCGGTGATGTTGCCCGCCCCGAACGCCGAGTCGTTCCATCCGCCGAACCCGAACGGCTCCCGCGGCACCGGGACGCCGATGTTCACCCCGCACATGCCCGCCTCCACCCGCTCCATGACGCGTCGGGCGACGTCGCCGCTCGAGGTGTAGACGCTGCTCGCGTTGCCGTAGGGATTCGAGTTCTCGATCGAGATGGCCTCGTCGAGGGTCGGCACGCGGACGACGCTGAGCACGGGACCGAAGATCTCCTCGCAGGCGGCCTTCATGGAGGGCTGGCAGCCGTCCAGGATGGTGGGGCCGACCCAGTAGCCGCCCTCGTCGGCCGCGGCTCCGCGTCCGTCGACCAGGACCCGCACGCCTTCGGCCTCGGCCGCGTCGATGTAGCCGACGATCCGATCCCGCGCCGCGGCCGTGGTCACCGGACCGACCTCGATCCCCGGTCGCAGTTGCGAGGCTCGGGTCGCGACGGCGTCCAGAATGTGGTCGACCTCGCCGACGGCGACGAGCACGCTCGCAGCCATGCAGCGTTGTCCAGCGCAGCCGGTGAAGGAGGCGACGATGTTCTCCGCGGTCAGCTCGACGTCGGCGTCGGGCACCACGATCAGGTGGTTCTTCGCGCCGCCGAGGCAGAGGGCCCGCTTGCCGTGGCCGGCGGCGCGTCCGTAGACCTGCTTCGCGACCGCGGTGCTGCCGACGAAGCCCACCGCCTTCACCTGCGGGTGGTCGCAGAACGCCTCGACGACGGTGCGATCGCCCTGGACGATGTTGAAGACGCCGTCGGGAAGTCCGGCCTGGGCGAGCATCTCGGCGATCCGCATCGAGGAGAGCGGCACCCTTTCGCTCGGCTTGAGCACGAACGCGTTGCCACCGACGAGGGCCTGCGGAAGCATCCACATCGGGACCATCAGGGGGAAGTTGAACGGGGTGACGCCCGCGACCACGCCGAGTGGGGCGTAGGCCACTTCGCAGGCGACGCCGCGACTGACCTCGAGCTGATTGCCCGCGGCGAGATTCGGCAGCGCGCAGCCGAACTCGATGCACTCGATCGCCTTCTCGACCTCGGCCTTCGCCTCCGGGAAGATCTTGCCGTTCTCGTGGCTGACCAGCCACGACAGTTCGTCGAGGTCGGCGACCATCAGTTCGCGCAGGCGGTACATGACGTGGGCCCGCTCGCGAATCGGCTGCTCGGCCCACGCCCGCTGCGCCGCCGCCGCGACGGCCACGGCGTGATCGACGTCGTCGGCGCCGCCGAGGTGGACCTTGGCGATCGACCGGCCGAAGCGTGGGTTCAGGACGTCGAGGGATTCGCGGCGCGAGCGGGGATCGCACCAGCGGTCGCCGATCCAGTGCCGCGCGTCGTGGAAGGCGGTGAAGGCGTCGCTTCGGGCGGCGAAGGGACCGACGAGGGCGCCCGGCGAACCGGATGAATCGGAAGAGGCGGCTGAGGCGGGAGCGGTGGTCACGAGGATCCTCCGGTGCGTTCGACGGCGGTGGGACGATGGAGTTCGCGACGGCGGGCGAACGCCTTGGCGTGGTCGGCGAAGGGCGCCCGAGCGAGGAAGCGGCCGCGACCCTCGACCGGCCGCAGATCGCCGTCCTGGAAGAGCACCGTGCCGCGGCTCAGGACGACCGCGGGATTGCCGACGACGGTCATGCCCTCGAAGACGTTGAAGTCGTTGCGCTGGTGCTGGGTGCGAGCCGAGATCGTGCGGGTCCGCTGCGGGTCCCACACGACCAGGTCGGCGTCGGCGCCGGGGCGGATCGTGCCCTTGCGGGGATGCAGGTTGTAGATGCGGGCGGCGTTGGTGCTGGTCAGGCCGACGAACTCGGAGGGCGTCAGTCGGCCGGTGCCCACGCCGTGGTGCCACAGCACGCTCATCCGGTCCTCGATGCCGCCGGTTCCGTTGGGAATGCTGCGGAAGTCGTCGCGGCCCATCCGCTTCTGCTCGGTGGTGAACACGCAGTGGTCGGTGCCGATCACCGAGATGGTGCCGTCGGCGATGCCGTTCCAGAGCGCCTCCTGATGCTCGGGCGTGCGGAACGGCGGACTCATCACGTGGTGGGCGGCGCGATCCCAGTCGCGATCGCGGTAGACCGACTCGTCGACGACGAGGTGCTGGATCAGGGCTTCGCCGAAGCAGCGCTGCCCCTCCGAACGGGCACGGGCGATGGCGTCCATCGCGTCGCTGCAGGAGGTGTGGACGACGTAGAGCGGGACGCCGATCACCTCGGCGATGCGCAGGGCCCGATTGGCGGCCTCGCCTTCGACCTCGGGCGGCCGCGACAGCGGATGGCCCTCGGGGCCGACGATGCCCGCGTCGAAGGTGGACTGCTGCAGGTGCGCGACGAGGTCGCCGTGCTCGGCATGCACGAGGCAGATCCCGCCGAGATCGCGGACGCGGCCGAAGCTCTCGACGAGCACGCCGTCGTCGACCATGATCGCGCCCTTGTAGGCCATGAAGTGCTTGAAGCTGGTCACGCCCGCGGCGACGACCTCGGCCATCTCCTCCCGGATGCGGTCGCTCCAGGAGGTCACCGCCATGTGGAAGGCGTAGTCGGCGGTCGCCTTGGCGGCGCGTTCCCGCCAGATCCCGAGGGCCTCGAGCATGCCCTGGTCCGGCGCGGGAATCGCGAAGTCGACGATCGACGTGGTGCCGCCGGCCGCCGCCGCCGCGGTGCCCGACAGGAAGTCGTCGGAGGCGACGGTGCCCATGAAGGGCAGTTCCATGTGGGTGTGCGGGTCGATGCCGCCGGGCATCACGTAGGCGCCGCCGGCGTCGATGGTCGCGGCGCCGGCGGGCGCGTCGAGATCCTCGCCGACCGCGGCGATGGTCTCGCCGACCACCAGCACGTCGGCGCGGCGTTCATCCTCGGCGGTGACCACGGTGCCGCCACGGATCAGGGTCGCATCTGACATGGGTTCCTCGTCGTTGGGGATGGCGGCCGAGGCCGCGTCACTCTGCGGTGATCGAACCGTAGCTCTCGGGGCGACGATCGCGGTAGAACTGCCACGTGCCTCGGACCTCGTCGATCATGCCGAGGTCGAGGTCCGCGACGACGAGTTCGTCCCCGTCCTCGCTCGCCTCGGTCATGATGGCGCCCCGCGGGTCCACGAAGTAGCTGTTTCCGTAGAACTTTCCGATGTTCCACGGCGCCTCGACGCCGACGCGGTTGATGCAGCCCATGAAGTAGCCGTTGGCGACCGCGTGCGCCGGCTGCTCGAGCTTCCAGAGGTACTGCGAGAGGCCCGCCACGGTCGCGGAGGGGTTGAAGACGATCTCCGCGCCGGCGAGGCCGAGGCAGCGGGCGCCCTCGGGGAAGTGCCGGTCGTAGCAGATGTAGACGCCGATCGTCGCGTGGCGGGTCTTGAAGACCGGATAGCCGCCGGTGCCGGGCTTGAAGAAGAACTTCTCCCAGAACCCCGGGTTCACCTGCGGGATGTGGTGCTTGCGGTACTTGCCGAGGTAGGTGCCGTCGGCGTCGTAGACCGCGGCGGTGTTGTAGAGGACGCCGCTCATCTCCCGTTCGTAGACCGGAACCACCACCGCCATCTGGTGCTTCTTCGCCAGCGCCGCGACGCGATCGGTGGTCGGGCCCGGCACGCTCTCGGCGGCGTCGTACCAGCGGGGATCCTGGCTCGGGCAGAAGTAGGGGCCGTTGAAGATCTCCTGCAGGCAGAGGATCTCGACACCCTTCGCGCCCGCCTCCTCGATCATCGGTTCGTGCTTGGCGAACATCGCCTCCTGGATCTCCGCGACGGGGCGCGACTCGTCGTTGATCGGGTTCGAGCACTGGATGAGGCCGCAGCGGACGATGCGGGAGGTGTCGGACATGGGAGGCGTTCCTCGGGAAGGAGCGATGCGGTGTCGGTCGTCGGCGTCGGCGTCGGCGATGTCGATGGAGTCGGTCGAGGGCGTTCTTGTCGCGGTGCGTCGCGAGCCTCAGCCGTGCGAGCCCTTCTTCGGTCGCAGGGGATGGTGGACCGGATCGGCCACGTGCTGGTTCCAGGTCGCCGGCGGCACGTCGTGCTCGACGGTCTCCATCGAGATGCACTCCTCGACCGGGCAGACGATCTTGCAGAGGTTGCAGCCCACGCATTCGGACTCGTCGACGACGGGAACCCGCGAGCCCTCCTGTGGATGAATGCACTGGTGGGCCCCGTCGTGGCAGGCGGCGACGCACAGTTGGCAGCCGATGCACGCGTCGGCGTCGATCTTCGCGACGAGTTCGTGGTTGAGGTCGAGGTCGCCCCACTCGCGGAAGCCCGGCACCGCCTTGCCGACCATCTGGTCGATCGACTCGAAGCCGTGGGTCCGCATGTACTCGGAGAGGCCGTCGATCATGTCCTCGACGACGCCGTAGCCTCGAAGCATGACCTCGGTGCAGACCTGCACGGTGCTCGCCCCGAGCAGGATGAACTCGACCGCGTCGCGCCAGTCGGCCACGCCGCCGATGCCGCTGATGGGCAGGCCGAATTCCCGTTCTCGCGCGAGCGCCGCCACCATGTGCAGGGCGATCGGCTTGACGGCGCTGCCGCAGTAGCCGCCGTTGGTGCTGGCGCCTCCGACCCGAGGCTCGGGCACGAAGCGGTCGATGTCGACGCCGATGATGCTCTTGATGGTGTTGATCAGGCTGACCGCGTCCGCGCCGCCGCGCTTCGCGGCGAGTCCATGCGGCACGATGTCGGACACGTTGGGCGTCAGCTTGACGATCACCGGAACCGTCGAGAACTCCGCCGCCCAGGAGGTGATCCGCTCGTTGACCGCGGGCTCCTGGCCGACGGCGCTGCCCATGCCCCGCTCGCACATGCCGTGGGGGCAGCCGAAGTTGAGTTCGAGTCCGTCGGCGCCGGCGTCGATCGAGCGGCCGATGTGCTCCTTCCACTCCTCGCGGGTCTCGAACATCAGCGAGACGATCATCGCGTGGTCCGGGAAGAGGCGCTTGGTCTCGGCGATCTCGCGGTAGTTGGCCTCGAGCGGACGGTCGGTGATGAGTTCGATGTTGTTGAAGCCCGCGCCGCGCACGCCGCCGATCGAGTGGCCGCCGAAGCGGCTGGTGACGTTGCGAATCGGCGTGCCGAGGGTCTTCCAGACCGCGCCGCCCCATCCGGCCTCGAAGGCTCGCTGGACCTGCAGGCCGCTGTTGGTCGGCGGCGCGCTCGCGAGCCAGAAGGGGTTCGGCGAGCGGATGCCGCCGGTGTCGGTCGAGAGATCAGGCACCGGAGCCCTTTCGAAGGCCGCCCCCGGCGGCGAACCACGCGTCGATCGCCAGTGCCGCACGATCGCCCTCGGCGACGGCGTTGACGACCTCCTTGCCGCCGTTGACGCAGTCGCCGCCGGCGTACCAGCCGCCGCGTCCGGTGGCGCCGCCGTCGTCGACGGCGACCCGTCCGCGATCGAGCGCGATGCCCTCGAGCGCCGCGAGGCGCTCGCCGAGCTTCGACTGTCCGATGGCGAGGAGCACGAGATCGGCGTCGAGGGTGAACTCGCCGCCGTCGATCGGCCGCCGTGCGTCGTCGAGCCTGGCGGCACGGACCCGTTCGATTCGGTCGGTCCCCTCGAAGTCGGTGGCGATCGCCCGCCACTCGACGCGAGCGCCGTCGGCGAGTGCCGCGGTCCACTCGTGGGCGTATCCGCTCATGCGTTCGGGCGTGCCCCGATAGAGCATCGTCACCGAGGCGACGCCGAGGCCGAGCAGTTCCCGAACGCCGTCGATCGCGGTGTTGCCGCCGCCGACGACGACCGCCCGCTCGACGCCGGCGAGATCGACCTCGCCCAGCTTCATCGATTCGATCCAGGCGACGGCGCCGTGGACGCCGAGGAGGTCCTCTCCGGGCACGCCGAGTGCCGAGTCCGCGCCGAGGCCCGCGCCGACGAAGACCGCGTCGAAGTCGCGTTCGAGATCCTCGAGCGAAGGATCGTCCGGCCCCTGGCCGCCGACCTCGACCCCGGTCCGAACCTCGATGCCGCCGATCGCAAGCACCCACTCGATCTCCTCGATCGAGCGGTCGGCCCGCATCTTGTAGGGCGCCACGCCCGTGGAGTTGAGTCCGCCAAGGGTCGTGCCGCGCTCGAGGATGGTGCAGGCGTGGCCGAGGCGGCGCAGGCGATGGGCCGCGGCGAGGCTGGCGGGTCCGCCACCGACGAGGGCGACCCGACGGCCGGTGTCGGGGCCGGCCTCGAAGAAGGTCCAGCCTTCGGCGAAGGCCCGGTCGGTCGCGTGCCGCTGCAGGCGACCGATGGCGATCGGCGGCTGGTCGAGATCGTTGTAGACGCAGGATCCGACGCACAGCACCTCGACCGGGCAGACCCGGGCGCAGCTCATGCCGAGGATGTTGCTCTCGAAGATCGTCTTCGCGCTGCCGCGGTCGTTGCCGGTGGCGATCTTCCGGATGAACTGGGGGATGTCGATCGCCGTGGGGCACGCCGCGATGCAGGGGGCGTCGTGGCAGAAGAGGCAGCGGGTGGCCTCGGCCACCGCCTCGCCTGGAGCGAACGGCAGCTTGAAGTCGCCGAAGGCGGTCTCGGATCGGGTTGCCGGCAGGGGGGTGGTCATGGGCGAAGGCGAACCAGCATCATCGGCAAGGCTCGACGTTCGAGCGTAGTCCCCGCGTCATCTGCGTCACAGGGGAATCGGGCAATTCCCGGGCCCGCGAATCGAACCCCGCTCGAACGGACTTCTCGCGGAGTACGCTCTGGGCATGCCGACCCTTCGACATCGCCTCGTCGATCTCCATGCCCGCCGCGTGTATCCCGCGGAGGTCGTCTGGAGCGGGGAGGGCGGTGAAGGCCGCATCGAGTCGATCCGCGAACTCGGCCCCGAGGACGCCGCGGAGTCGATCGATCCGGGATTCCTGATGCCCGGGTTCGTCGACGCCCACGTCCACGTCGAGAGCAGCATGCTGCCCCCGCGGGAGTTCGCCCGGGTCGCCGCCCGCCACGGCACCGTCGCCACGGTCAGCGATCCCCACGAGATCGCCAACGTCCTCGGCGAAGAGGGCCTCGAGTTCATGCTCGCCGAGGCTCGCGAGGCGTGCATCCCGATCGCCTTCGGGGTGCCGAGCTGCGTCCCCGCAACCGACTTCGAGACCGCCGGGGCCCGCCTCGATGCCGACGCGGTCGCGCGGCTGCTCGCGCGTCCGGAGTTTCCGTATCTCTCCGAGATGATGAACTGGCCGGGCGTCCTCGGCGGGGATGCCGAGGTCGCTGCGAAGATCGCCGCCGCGAAGCGCCTCGGCAAGCCGGTCGATGGGCACGCGCCGGGGCTCCGGGGCGAGGACGCGGTCCGCTACGCGTCGGCGGGCATCTCGACCGACCACGAGTGCTTCACGCTCGAGGAGGCTCGCGACAAGGTCGCCGCGGGCATGAAGGTCCTCATCCGCGAAGGCAGCGCCGCCCGCAACCTCGCGACGCTGCGCCCGCTGATCGCCGAGCACCCCGAGTCGATCATGTTCTGCACCGACGACAGCCATCCCGACGAGCTGGTCGAAGGTCATCTCGATCGGGTCATGGCCCACTGCGTCGAGCGAGGGTTCGATCGCTTCGACGTGCTCCGCGCCGCGTGCGTGCATCCGGTCGAGCACTACGGCCTCGAGACGGGGCTGCTGCGCGAGGGCGATCGCGCCGACTTCATTCTCGTCGACGACCTCGATTCGTTTCGCGTCCGATCGACCTGGGTCGCCGGTCGCCGCGTCGCCCGCGACGGCGTGAGCATCGACCCCTTCGCGGCGCCCGGCAGCCTGCCCAACGCCTTCCGCGCCGCGACCTTCTCGGGCGAAGACTTTCGTCTGGCGGCGCCGTCCGGTGCGAAGTCGGTCGAGGTGCGGGTCATCGAGGCGATCGACGGCGAACTCGTGACCAACGAGATCCGGCAGTCCCTCGCGGTCGCCGACGGCCTCGTCGAGCCGGATCCGGCGAGCGACACGCTGATGCTTGCGGTCTGCAACCGCTACGAGGAGGCGCCGCCGGCGGTCGCGTTCATCCGCAACATCGGTCTCGGCCGGGGCGCCATCGCGAGCAGCGTCGGCCACGACAGCCATCAGGTCGTCGCGGTGGGCGCCGATCGAACGAGCCTCGCCACGGCGGTCGATGCGGTGTTCGAGGCCCGCGGCGGACTCGCGGTCGTCGACGGCGACGGGGCGACCGAGGTGCTCCCGCTGCCGATCGCGGGACTCATGAGCGACCGCCCCGCGGAGGAGGTCGGCAAGGCCTACGAGCGGCTGTCCGCGAAGGCTCGCGAACTCGGTTCGACGCTGGAGGCGCCGTTCATGACGCTCTCGTTCATGGCGCTGCTGGTGATTCCGGCGCTCAAGCTCGGCGATCGCGGGCTCTTCGACGCCCGGGCGTTCCGGTTCGTGGACGTGATCGTCCAAGACTGACCGGATCGGCGAGACTCAGGCGAAGATCTGCCGGACCACGTGGCCGTGGACGTCGGTGAGGCGATGGTCGCGTCCGGTGTGGTGGTAGGTCAGGCGCTCGTGGTCGATTCCGAGCAGGGCGAGGATCGTCGCGTGCAGGTCGTGGACGTGGACCTTGTCCTCCTCGGCGTACCAGCCGAACTCGTCGGTTGCGCCGAAGCTGAACCCGGGCTTCACGCCGCCCCCGGCCATGAACCACGTGAACCCGTGGGGATTGTGGTCGCGGCCGTCGGTGCCGCCCTGCGCCGCGGGTGTTCGACCGAACTCCCCGCCCCAGAGGACGAGGGTGTCCTCGAGCATGCCGCGACTCTCGAGGTCGCGGATCAGGCCCGCGATCGGCTTGTCGACCTCCTTCGAGTTCTGCTCGTGCAGGCGCTTCAGGTCGCCGTGCTGATCCCACTTGTAGGAGTGGGTGCACTGGACGAAGCGCACGCCCGCCTCGGAGAACCGTCGGGCCAGCAGGCACTGGCGGCCGAAGTCCTCGGTGGGCTTCTCGTCGATTCCGTACATCGCGAGCGTCGCGGGCGTCTCGCTGCCGGTGTCGACGACCCAGGGAGCCTCGGCCTGCATGCGAAAGGCCAGTTCGAACGCCTCGATGCGGCCCTCCAGCGACGGGTCCTCGCCGGTGCGGCCGAGGTGCTCGCGATTGAGCGCCGCCAGCAGGTCGAGTTGGGCCCGCTGCACGTCGCGGGGCACGCCCGCATGCATGTGGGCGAACTCGGCGTCGTCGGCGGGAATGCCGGTGCGCCCGAACGGGGTGCCGTGGTGCGCCGCCGGAAGAAACGCGCTCGAGAAGTTGTTGACGCCGCCGTGGCCGAGCGTCGGACTGATGGTCACGAAGCCGGGAAGGTTCTGGTTCTCGCTGCCGAGGCCGTAGGTGACCCACGAGCCCATGCTCGGCCGCACGAGGGTCTCGCTTCCGGTGTGGATCTTCAGGAGCGCCGCGCCATGGGCGGGATTGGATCCGTGGAGGCTCTTCACGAAGCAGAGGCGATCGACGATCTCGGCGACGTTGGGGAAGAGCTCGCTGACCCACGCCCCGCACTCGCCATGCTGCTTGAACCTCCACGGGCTTCCGAGCAGGTTGCCGGTCTCGGCGAACTGGACGCGGGGCTTCTCGCCGGGGAAGGGCTTGCCGTCGTCTCGCTGCAGGCGCGGCTTGTAGTCGAAGGTGTCGACCTGCGACGGGCCGCCGTGCATGAACAGGAAGATCACCCGCTTGGCCCGCGGGGCGAAGTGGGTGGCCCGCTCGGCGAGGGCCCCGGCCGCGTCGGGATCGAGCAGCGGTGGCCGAAGTCCTTCCGTCGCCGGCCCGGCCAGGGCGAAGCGCTCCGCAAGCATCGCCGCGAGGGCGATGCCGCCGAAGCCGACGCCGCAGCTTCGAAGCATCTCGCGACGCGACTGCGCGCGATCCTGCTGCCCGCACCAGGTGCCTTCGCCGCCGCGTTCTCGTCGTCGGTTCATTCGGTCGGTCTCAGTCGATGGTGATGAACTCGTTGGTCGCCAGCAGCACCTGAAGATAGCGCCGCCACGCCTCCTCCTCGCCGAGCGGGGCCTGCGCCGCGAGGAACTCGAGGCCCAGCGAGGCCTCCTCGACGGCGGGACGGCGAGCAAAGGCCTCGAGATAGGCCCGTTCGATCCGCCCTTCGCCCGCGTGCGGGGCGCGGTCGGCCGACATCTCCGCGTCGAGCGCGGCGGGTTCGGCGTCGCCCGGCGTCGCGCGAAGACGAGCCTCCCAGGCGGCGGCCTGCCGTTCGACGAACGGACTGTTCAGCATGAAGAGCGCCTGCGGCGCGATCACGGTGCGGGCGCGGCAGCCTTCGCTGATGCCGGCGTCGGTGTAGTCGAAGGTCGAGAAGAACGGGTAGAGGGCGTTGCGGATGACCGGCAGGTACAGGCTGCGCCGCGGGGCGTCGTAGCGGGCGGCGTTGGCGGACTGGTCGTTGGTGACGTAGGCGAAGTTGCCGACGCCCAGCAGCGATCCGCCCATGGAGGGATCGAGTTCGCCCGAGATCGCGAGCATCGAGTCGCGGATCGCCTCGGCCTCGAGCCGGCGCGGCGCCCATCGCCAGAGCAGACGGTTCTCGGGATCGATCGCGGCCGCGTCGGCGCGACGTGCCGAAGACTGCCGGTAGGTCCGGCTCGCCATGATGCGACGGTGCAGGTCCTTGACGTTCCAGCCGCCCGCGACGAAGTCGGTGGCGAGGCGATCGAGCAGTTCGGGATGGCTCGGGCTGCCGCCGCGGGTGCCGAAGTCGCTCGGCGTGTCCACGAGGCCGCGACCGAAATGCCAGTGCCAGACGCGGTTCACGAAGACGCGGGCCGTCAGCGGGTGCAGCGGGTCGGCGAGCCACTCCGCCAGCTGAAGGCGGCCGCTGGCGTTCTCGGGAACCGTCGGGATCGCGGCCGACCCCGAGATCGAGGCGGGCACGCCCCGTGCCACCGGCGATCCAGGAGCATTGGTGTGGTCGCCGCGCACGTGCAGGGCGACGTCGGTCGGCTCGGCGTGGTCCTCGACCGCCAGCACCGGAATCGGAGGCGGCGGACCGGTCGCCGCGAGTTCCGCCAGCACCGCGTCGGCCTCGGCGACCGCCTCTTCGTCGGCATCGCTGCGGGCCGCGTCGAGCAAGGCCCGATCCGCAAATGCGCCGCCCGAACCGAAGAGCGCCGCATGGAGCACCGCCCCGTCGTCGTCGCCCTCGGGTGCCGCCGCGGGATCGAGCATCGCGACCCGTTCGGCAAGGTCGGGTGCGTCCGAGTCCGCGTCGCCGTCGCCGTCGCTTGCGTCTTCTCGGGATGACGCGACCACGGACTCGAACGCCGGATGGTGCCGGCGCACGTCGTCGAGAGCCTTCAGCACGGCGGCGGGCACGTCGAGATCCTGCGCGGCGGCGGCGACCGCGTCCTCGTGGTCCGCGACGGCCTTCGAAGACGCCAGCTGCAGTCGGTCGAGATGCGGGAACGCGTGGTCGCTCGAGATCGTCAGGCGATGGGTGCCCGGTTCGAGATCGACTTCGGCGACCTTCCTCCAGCGCTGGCCGTCGGGCATGAAGGAGCCGGTCGCGTCGCCGAGCGCGGCGTCGGCCAGCAGCGTCGTGGAGCGGCCGTCGTCGAGTTCGATGCGGACCGGGCGGGGCTCGGCGCTCGCGTAGCGGATGCGGAGTTCGTAGGTGTCGGCCTCGGCGACGTCGAAGGCCCAGGTCGCCCGGCCCGGACCGCCGCCGGTCGAGCGCACCACGCCGATCCCGGGGCCCCAGCGATCGTGGTCGACGAGCAGGTTGACGAGATCGGGTCCCTCCTCGGCCTCGCGTTCCGCCGGCGACTCCGGCAGCGTCGAGGCGGCGGCGGCGAGTTCGGCGAAGCGGTCGCGCCAGCGGGCCTGCACCGCGAGACGCGCCGTGGCGACCGCCTCGTCGGCGCGGCTCGTCGCCTCGGCGACCGCGGTCACGTGCGCCTGTCGCGCCGCGGCCTCGTCGATCGACTCGGCGTGGCGCTCGAGGGTTCGCGCGACCGTCTGCAGCGTGGACATCGTCTTCGTGCTCTTGAAGACGCCCACGAAGCCGAAGTAGGCCTCCTGCGAGATCGGATCGAACTTGTGGTCGTGGCAGCGTGCGCAGGAGAGGGTCTGGGCGAGGAACGCCTTGCCGACGACGTCGACCTGCTCGTCGACGATGTCGAAGACCATCTTCTCCTTGTCCGGTTCGGCGAGGACCTTCGGGCCGATCGCGAGGAAGCCGGTCGCGGTCAGGGCGTCGGCGGCGCGATCGGCGTCGTGCATCGCCGGCGTCAGGTCGCCTGCGATCTGCAGGCGCAGGAACTCGTCGAAGGGCAGGTTCCCGTTGAACGCCCGAACCACCCAGTCCCGGTAGCGGTGGGCGTTGGCGAACGCGGTGTTCTCGTCGACGCCGTTGCTGTCTGCGTAGCGGGCCACGTCGAGCCAGTGCCGGCCCCAGCGCTCGCCGTAGGCCGGCGACGCCAGCAGGCGGTCCACCAGCCGTTCGTAGGCGCCGGGCGAGCCGTCGGCGAGGAACGCCTCGACCTCGGCGGTCGTGGGCGGCAGTCCGGTGAGATCGAGCGTGGCCCGTCGGATGAGCGTGCGGCGATCGGCCTCGACGGAGGGGACGAGGTCCGCGCGGCGCAGGCTTCGCGCGATGAACGGATCGATCTCGCCGGTCGCGGCTTCGCCGTCGCGCCACTCGACCGCAGGCACCTCGGGGTCCGCGACCGGTTCGTAGGCCCAGTGCGCCTCGTAGGTCGCCCCCGCCTCGATCCAGCGACGCAGCAGGTCGAGCTCCGCCGCCGACAGCGGCTCGCCCTTGGGCGGCATCCTCAGCTCGGGATCGCGGCTTCCGACCCGGAACCAGAGTTCGCTCGCCTCGAGGTCGCCCGGCACGATCGCGTGGAAGCCGTCCCCGAGATCGGCGACGGCTCCGTCGCGGGTGTCGAGACGCAGGCCGGCTTCGCGGCTCGATCCGTCCGGGCCGTGGCAGGCGAAGCACTTCGCCGCGAGGATCGGCCGGATGTCCCGACTGAAGTCGATCTCGACGGGGTGGTCGGTCGGGCCTTCCATCCGGGAGGCACCGGGAGGCGCTGCGACGACGCAGGCGATGAGCAGGACCGAGATCACCGCCCCATGAGACCGGTTTCCGTCTTGCGAATCAACCCTCCAAGGCGGCAGCGGTGGCCTGGCCTGTCGGTGGGATCGAAGGGAAGGAGTCGCCGGGGGACTCGTCGAGGCGAGACGATCGTGGAATCGACGACTCGAGCCCGATCCCGCCGGGAGTCGCTTCCGCTTCTCGGACCGGCGTCGCGAAGCCCCGGCGCTTCGCGCTGGCGGGGGTGCAAACACCTCATAGACTTCGGATTGGAGCGACACGTGCGGACCCCGCCGGATCCCACGGATCCCGAGCGTCCGCGCCGACGTAGGGACCCATGCCAACGCTCGGCCGGCGAGACGCCGACAGCAGGCCGGTGTCGCTTCGACAGCAGCGGCAGTTCGAAAGCCGCCGGCAGGAGACTTCCCGTGCCCGACACCTACAACGTCTCGTCGAGTGGTGCATCCCGACAGGGCATCGCCGTCGTCGCTGCGATCGCCGCAGGTGTCGCCGCCGCGCACGCCGGTCCGCCGAATCCGCAGCCGATCGCGACACGCACCGTCGTCGTCCAGCCGTCGCTGACGAGTTCGGGGAACGGGAACACCGGGGGCGATGAAGGCGGGCTCGCCGGCGGCTGCGAACCGGTCGTCGTGAGCCATACGTCCAGCGACTTCGGGCCCGGCGAGTACGTGGTGCAGGCGGGCTTCATCGAGGGCGAGATCGCCGCGACGTCGTTCGTCCTGCCTGCGGACGCGTTTCCCGTCCGCATCGACTTGATGGAGTTCCTGTTCGCGACGAGCAACGCCGCGGTCCAGACCACCACGACCTACAAGGTGTACGTCTGGGAGGGCACGCCCAACATCGGCGGACCGATCTTCACGGCGGCCTCCGACGGCAAGATCCTCCCGCATCTGGTCATGCCGCCGGGCACGACCGGTGTGAACATCCAGATCCTCGTCGACCCCGACGACCCCGAGCAGATCTACGTCGCCGACAACGGCACCCAGACGGTGTCGATCGGCATCGAGATCGTCGATCACAACCAGGCGCCGACCAACCAGTGCCTGACGCCGCCGAGTCCGTCCTTCAACGCGTTTCCGACGACCGACGTCGATGGCCTGCAGCAGGCCTCGAAGAACTGGATCTACATCGTCGACTGCGGCATCTTCGGATGCCCGCCGGGCTGGAAGCGGTTCAGCGATCTCTCGACGCTCTGTCGTCCGACCGGCGACTGGGTGCAGCGCCTGACCTGGACGCCGACGGGCTGCGACAATCTCGGGGCGTGCTGCCTCGGCGGGGACTGCGAACTGCTCGATGCGGCCGGGTGCGCCGGTCTCGGCGGCACCTTCGCCGGTGTCGGCACCGCCTGCGGCGACGTCGACTGCAGCGAGACCGGTCCATGCTGCTTCGAGTCGACCGGCGGCTGCGTGCAGCTCGAGGCCAACAACTGTCTGCTGGCCGGTGGGGTTCCGGGGCCGCCCGGCACGGCCTGCGGCGACTTCATCTGCTTTCCGGAGGGCGCGTGCTGCCTGCCCGACGGATCCTGCGCCGACGGCCTGAGTCCGGAGGCGTGCGAGGCCGCGGGCGGGGTGTTCCAAGGCGACGGCACGTCGTGCAGCGGCACGAACTGTCCGGCCCCGACCGGGGCGGCGTGCTTCGCGAACGGCTTCTGTCTGGTCCTTTCCGAGGCCGACGCCGCCGCGGCGGGCGCCGATTGGAAGGGGGCCGGCACCACCTGCGAGGATCTCGACGGCGACGGCGTGGCCGACGCCTGCGCCGATGCGCCGATCCCGGGCGACTTCAACGGCGACGGTCACGTGAACGGTCCCGATCTCGCCACGATGCTCGCGGCCTGGGGCGAATCGGGCCAGACCGATCTCAACGGCGACGGCACCACCAACGGCGTCGATCTCGGCACGCTGCTGGCCAACTGGACCGGGTGAATTCCGCGGGGCGATCGAAGGGGAGACGCCTCGACGGACCTCGACCCCGAATGCGACGACGCGGCGGCCCATCGGCCACCGCGTCGTCGTCGTTTCGGGTTGCGCTCGGGGACGTTCGCGACCTCAGGCCGCGGGAGCCTCCTCCGACGCCTCGGTCTCCTCGGCCTTGGGCGTCCACGCGGGCGGGTGCTTCAGCCCGGCCTTCTCGAGCAGTCCGTTGATCTTCTCGACCTTCTCGGCCATGTCGCCGGCGGGATGCATGCCGTTGTAGGCGACCTTGCCGTCGGGGGCGATGATGGCGACGTGCGGGATGCCTCGCACGCCGAAGTCGGGATTGAAGACGTCGGTCTCGGTGAACGCGACGGGCCAGGTGACGTCCATCGCCTTCACGTACTCGGCCATCAGCTCGCACTCCTTCTCGAAGGAGTCGGTCTCCACGCGGCCCCGCTCGTCGCGGAAGATCACGTTGCCCTGTTCGCTGGTGACGCCCAGCACCACGACGTCGTAGCCCTTGTAGTAGTCCACCAGCTCGCGGACGTTCGGGAACGAACCGACGCACGGGCCGCACCAGGTCGCCCAGAAGTCGACGACGACCACCTTGCCCTTCATGCAGCCGAAGCAGTGCCACGGCTCGTCGACGCTCTTCCAGCGGAACTCGACGGCGGGGGCGTCGTGACCGATCAGCTCGCCACGTCCCGCGGCGCCGTCGAGAAAGGCGACGGTTCGGTCGAGGCGGGCCTTGCCGCGTTCGTCGGCGGTCTCGGCGGCCGCCCGCATCGCGCCGAGCAGGCGGGATCGCATCTCGTCGCGGTCGGCCTTGTCGACGCCGGCCCGTCCGAGCATGGCGGGAAACTCGCTCCACGCGAGCAGCTCGCCGGCGCCCTCGGTGGGCATGCGCTTGCCGATGGCGACGAGGGTTCCGCGCATCGACGCGAGGGTCTCGTCGTCCATCATCGAAAGCAGCGCCATCGCCTCGCCGAGACGTTCGTCCTCGACCGCGGCGAGGTCCCGGCCATCGAGCATCGCCATGCCCGCCTCGCGGTCGCCGCTGCCGGCCAGAGCGCCGGCCGCGCCGAGCCAGTCGCCTTCGGCACCGATCTCGCGAATGCGGGCGATCCACGTCGGCTTGGCGTTGGGCGAGTACGCCCAGAGCATCTGCATCGACATGATCGTCGGCAGATCGCACTCCGCCGGATCGACGTCCGCGAGTTCGCCGTCGAGCACCGCATGGAACTCGGGGTCTTCGAGACTGAACGCGTCGCCCTTGGATCGATAGAAGGCCATGGCCCGTTCGATCTTGCTCTGCACCGCCTCTTCCGTGGGAGGTTCGGGCGCGGCGTTCGCGACGGAGACGAAGGCGAGCAGGCCGAGCAGGCCGCCGCCGAGGGCGAGGGTGGTGCGAAGCATGGAGAATCCTTGGAGAGAAGGCGACTCGAGGGGGACGCTATCGGCCGCCGAAGTGGGACACCCGAACGGGTCGTCGGGTCCGGGCTGGGCGTCGATTGGAGCGACGCGCTCGAACCGTCCGGCCCGGTCGTGAGGATAGATGGCGGTGCCGTCGGGGGGAACCCCCTCAACGCCCGGATCCTGCGTGGAGTACGGTGCAGCGACGAGGAGAACCACCCATGGTCGAAGTCGCCGTCCGCTACACCGGAGGCCTCCGTTGCGAGGCCGTGCACGGTCCGTCGAAGTCCACGATCCTCACCGACGCCCCGGTCGACAACCACGGGAAGGGCGAGTCGTTCTCGCCGACCGATCTGCTCGCCGCCGCGTTGCCGGCATGCATGATGACGATCATGGGGATCGTCGCCGATCGGCACGACCTCGATCTATCGGGGATGCACGCCCGCACCGAGAAGGTCATGTCGCCGGACGCCCCGCGCCGCATCGCGAGTCTCCGCACGACGATCGAGGTGCCGCTCGCCGCGGACCATCCGCGACGCGGGTCGCTGGAGAACGCGGCGCACACCTGCCCGGTCCACAAGAGCCTGCACCCGGACATCGACGCGACCGTGCAGTTCGTCTGGACCGGCTGAACTGGGCCGCCTGAACTGGGCCGCCTGAACTGGGCCGGCTGAACTGGGCCGGCTGAGGCGTCGGGTCTCCCGAATCAGCGCTCGTCGTCGCGGGCGAGGGTCGCCAGCGTGACGACCGGTTGCTGGCCCGGCTGGGTTCGGAGCAGCTCGAGCCGACCGTCCGGACGCATGCGGGCGAACAGGGTCCCCGGCTCCGCGGTCTCGACCAGCGCCATGCTGCCGTCCTCGACGCTGGCGATCCCGATCACGTTCTCGATGTCTTCGAAGACCTCCTCGCCATCGGGATCATGGCCGAGGCCGGCGTCGAGCGTTCGCCATGCGATCGTTCCCTCGACGCGCCCCTGCACGCCGATCTCGATCGACAGGACCTGCTCCACCGTGGGACTTCCGACGGTGTTGACGCACGTGGCCTGGCCCCGCCAGGTGCCCGCGAAGTCGTCGGGCTGGTATCGGGTGGCGCAACCCACCGACAGCGAGGCCAGAGAGAGAAGAGCGAGGGCACGGACGAATCGAGCGTTCATGATGGCGCATGCTCCGGACGGTGGCGGCCGCTTGGGACTCTGAGGTACGTTTGAATGGATCGGGTCGAGGATAGCCGGAGCGAGCCCGCGGGACGGCTCGATCGGGTCTCGATCACGACTTGCAACCACGCCGACGACGGAGCGCCGCGATGACCCTCGACGAACTGATCCACGACTGCTGGGTTCGCCTGGCCAGAGCGGTGCGGGATCGGCGTCACTCCTGGCGTCTGCCGGTCCTGGCGACGGTCGATGGGCAGGGCGCTCCCGCGGCGCGGACCGTGGTGCTTCGCGAGGCGATGCGCGAGGGCGCCGTCCTCGGCTGCCACACCGATCGGCGCAGTCCGAAGATCGAGGAGATTCGGGCCGATCCTCGCGTGGCATGGACCTTCTACGACCCCGGAAGCAAGTTGCAGGTGCGGGCACGCGGGCGGGCGACGGTGCATCTCGTCGCCGACGAGGATCCGATCGCCCTGGAGCGCTGGGCCGAGACCAGCCTGCCGAGCCGTCGGTGCTACCTCGCGCCGCATGTGCCCGGCACGGCCTGCGACGTTCCTTCGCCCAACCTGCCCGACGCGTTGGAGTCGCGAAACCCCGACGCGGCGGAGTCCGAGGCGGGACGTGCGAACTTCGCGGTGCTGCGGACCCGCGTCGAGCGATTCGACGTGCTTGCCCTGCATGCGGCAGGCCACGAGCGGGCGGCCTTCGAGTTCGACGAGGCTGGGCAGGTGGTCCGATCGACGTGGCTCGAGCCCTGACACGACCGCCGAACGCACCGGTTCAGAGGCCGACGATCTCGCCCCGTTCGGCGACCGCCATGCCCGCGGACTCGATCTCGCGCCGCGCCGGCGACGAGGGGTCGAGCGCCGGATTGGTGTGGTTGAGGTGGATGAAGCGGACCTTCTTACGCTCCGAAGCGGGCAGGTCCGCGAGCCGGTCGATCGTCGTGCGGATGAACGGATGGGGAAATCCACTCATGTCGCGGCCGGGAATCTCGCCGTCGGCGAAGAAGGTCGCGTCGAGATAGGCGACGTCGACGGTCGCCAGCACGTCCTCGAGGCGCACGCCCCACTCGTCCCATTCCCGCCACGAGTCGATGTCGGGGAGCCACAGCACCGAGCGACGCGGGCCGTCGACGCGGAACGCCACGACCTCGGAGAACTCCTGCCGGTGCGGCACCAGCAGCGGCGTCACCGAGAGTCCGTCGCCGAGTTCCACCGGAACACCTGCCGTCAGCGGCTCGAGTCGGATGTTGCCGTAGGCGACGAGTTGGCTCCACGGTCCGTTGGTCCGCAGGAACTCCGCCATGCGCGGCATCGCCCAGACCGGGACCCCGTTCGCGCCGATCGACTCGTGGCCGAGGAACATGAGCCCGGTGTAGTGGCCCATGTGTCCGTGGGTCAGGAGGATCCCGTCGAGCACCGGCCGCGGCGGACCGTCGGAGGCTCGATACAGGTCGAGCGACTGCCGCTTGAAGTCCGGTGTCGCGTCGATCATGTATCGCGTCGAGGACGCGGGATCGACGATGCCGAGGCTCACCGCCAGGCGCTGCGCCGCCGGATCGTCCCAGCGCGGATCCGAGAAGACGCCCGCTTGCGGGACTCCGGCATCCTGCGCGATGCCCAGCACGATCGTGAACGGGCCCGCGGTCGAAGCTGCCGGGACGTCGATCGTCGTGGTGGCGGTGCAGCCGATGGGGACCGATGCCAGCGCTGCGAAGAGGAATGCGAGAGCCGTCGCATGAAACGGAGCACCGGTTCGAGGCGTGGGCAGGTTCATCGCGGGGCCGACTCCTTCGGGAGGTTGCGGGGTGGCGAGGCGCGGCGCTGGGCGAACATCCAGTCCAGGACGCCTTCGGCCCCGAACCGATAGGCGCGCGTCCACGACTCGTGGTGGGCGTCGGGATACTCGACGAGCCGCGCGCGACCGGACTCGTCGATGCTCCGAGCGACCTGCGCCGCGACGATGGCCGCGTGCATGCGCCGACTCGCCTCGACCGGCACGACCTGGTCGAGGGTCCCGTGCACGATCGTGATCGGCAAGGCGGCGAGGCGGTCCGCCGTCGTGGGATCGCCCCCTCCGCAGATCGGCACGACCGAGGCGAAGAGCTCCGGGCGGCGGGCGGCGAGGTCGAACGCGCCGTAGCCGCCGATCGAAAGCCCCGTCAGATGCACGCGATCCCGATCGACTTCGGGATGCCCCTCGAGCACCTCGTCGATCGCGGTGATCACCGCCTCCATGGCAGGGGTGGTCCGATCGAAGCGTGGGGCGTACGCGGCGTCGCCGATGCGGTCTCGTTCGAGTCGGGTCCAGTACTGGTCGGCGGGGCACTGCACCGCCAGCACCAGGCACGGCTGGCGGCGTTGGAACGCGTCGCCCCCGGAGTCGCCGACGAAGTGGCGCAACTGGGCCTGGTTGTCGTCGCCCCGCTCGCCGGAGCCGTGCAGGAAGACGATCAGGGGCAACCCGTTCGGGTGGCGCGAGAGGATCTGCTCGGCCGGAACGACGAGTCGGTAGGGCACCGTCGCCGCCACACCGTCGTCCAGTTCGATCGAGACTCGACCGTGGCGGATCTCGGCGAGAACCCTTGCGGAGGGCGCCGTTTCGGACGCGGTCTTCTGCGAGGTCGGCGTCGGAGCGTCGCTGGTCATCTCATCGGCCCCCGCGTCGCCGGACGATCCCAGTGCGAGAGCCAACGCCGAGCACAGGACCGTCGTCGAGACGCGTTGGTGCATGAGGGGACGATAGCGAACGACCGGATCCCCTCGCCGAGGCGATCGAGGTGGTACGGTCCCGGACTCCGATGTCCGTCAATCGATCCACGACCGCCGGCGCCACCGACGGCGACGCGAACCGCTCGTCCGGCCCCGCGCCGCTTGCGGTGAGTGGCGTGGGCATCGCCGCCGCGGCCGGCTCGCTGTTCTGCTGGACGGTGACGCCGCTCTTCGTCGAGTACTTGACCGGTTGCCTCGATCTGTGGGCGAGCAACGGGTGGCGCTACGGAATCGCGGCGCTGGTCTGGCTGCCGTACCTGCTGTGGATGCTGTCGAGGCGGCAGGTCGCGGGGTGGATCTGGCGACGGGCCCTGTGGCCGGCGTTCTTCTCGACCACCGCTCAGATCGCCTTCGTCGGCGCCTTCTACTACACCGGTCCCGGCATGCTCACCTTCGGCATGCGGATGCAGATCGTGGCGACGGCGGTCGGCGCCGCGATCCTCTTCCCGGCCGAGCGTCTGGTGATCCGACGGCCGAGCTTCCTGGCGGGCATGGCCGCGGTGGTGGTGGGCGTCGTGGGGGTCGCGCTGTATGCGCCGGCGGAGGTCACCGGCGTCGTCACCGGCGGCCTCGAAGGGGCGCCGCGCGAGTCGAACCTGATCGGCATGCTGCTCGCGGCGGCCTCGGGTGTCGGCTACGCCTGCTACGGCATGGCGGTGCGACGGTGCCTTGCGGGCGTCTCCGCGAAGCTCTCCTTCAGCGTGATCAGCCTCTACGTGGGCGGAAGCCTGCTGGTGCTGATGACGATCTTCTCGGCGAACCCGGTCGAGCAGCTCGTCGCCCTCGACGGCACCGCCTGGACGGCGATGGCGGTCTCGATCGTCTTCGGTCTCGCCGCGGGCCACGTCATCTACTTCACCGCCATGGCGAAGCTGGGCGTCGCCCAGGCGACCGGCGTCGTCCAGTTGCAGCCGTTCACGGTGGCGGCGGCGAGCTGGTTCGTCTTCGGCGAGATGCTGAGCCTGCCGCAGCTCGTCTGCGGGACCGTGGCGGTCGCGGGGGCCGCGATGATGCTCTACACCCAGCACGCGATGGCCCGAAGGCGGCGGGTCGATCCGGCGCGCGAACTCGACCAGCTTCCCATCGACGAGGTGGTCGCGCTCGAAGAGGCCGAACTGGCCGGGCGGGCCGAGGCCGCGCCGGATACGCCTCGGCGGTGAGCTTCGGTCGTGAGCCCCGGTGGTGAAGCCCGACAGTGAGCGTTCCGGGGCGCCGTCAGCGGTTCGCGCGGGTGAAGACGCTGGTCATGTGGTCCCGACGGGGCGCGCAGCCGTCCTCGACCAGCGTGAAGAAGAGCGAACCCTCCTCGAGCGTCCAGCCGTAGGTTCCCGCAACGTCGGGGCAGACCGCCGCATCGGCGTCGTTGCGGAACTCGATGCGACTGCCGTCGAGCGTCCAGCGTCCGCGGACCGGATTGCGCGGCGTCGGTGGCGTCACCGTGAAGGCACCATCGTCGCGCAGGTCGAGGCGCAGGCCGTCGGCGCTCGAAGTCCATGTCCCCACCGGCGTCGTTGCCGGCGAGGACTCCGAGACGGTCACGCACCCCGATGCGAACGCGATGGTGATCGCAAGCAGGGTCGTGGCACCGGCGGCGACGGTGCGTCGCTGGGCGACCCCGCGGCGAGGTCGCGAGTGGGACGAACCAACCGATGCGATCGGAGAGGTCGTGGCGGACGAGTCGTGCGAGTCGTGCGAGTCGTGCATGATCGCGAATCTACCACGGTGCCCTTCGTGTCGCGGCGGCGGATCCCGCGAGTCGGCCCGCGCTCACGCGATGCCGACATTCGGTTTGGACGGGTGTTCGAGGCATGCCCGAACGATGCGACGACGCCGGGGCCCCGAAGGACCACCGGCGCCGTCGTTGCGGATCTCGTTCCGCCAGAGGAGTGTGTGAGAAGCGTCGTGGAGGGACGAGCGGAACTCAGAGACAGCCGCCCCAGTCGAGCAGCATCAGGCCGATGTCGGCGCCGTCGACGATTCCGCTCCCGTCGAGGTCGCTGGCCGGACTGGCCGTGCCCCAGTCCAGCAGGATGAATCCCAGGTCCGCACCGTCCACGACGCCGTTGCCGTCGAAGTCGGCCGGGCAGGGCGAGACCGGCCACGCCACCGCGGTCGAGGCGGTCTGCTGCTGCGTGGCACCGTCTGGGTATCCCGCGAAGGTCAGGCTCGCCGTCGCCGAGAAGACGTCCTCGGCGGCGGTGGGCACGATCGTGAACCGTCCGATCAGGACTCGGCCGTCGACGTCGGTGAAGCCCTGCAGGTTGGCGGGGTTGGAGTTGTACCAGCCCGCGCCCACCGGAGGCGCCTCGGCGCCGGCGTCGGGGAAGCCCGGATCGAAGGTGGTGGTGTTGGAGGACGGCGAGGCGAGATCGCCGCCGACGGTGACGAACGAGTCCGCCACCATCGTCGCGGGATTCGACAGGACCGGCGACCAGGTTCCGCCGGCGAAGTCGTTCTGGACGAACGCGGTGCCGAAGGCGTTGGCGATGTCGGTGCTGTAGACGTTGACCACCTCGACGCTCGCGGAGTTGAACGCCGCGTAGAGGTCGACGCGGGCGTAGGAGACGCCCTCGAAGTCGAACTCCGTGAGCACGCCCTCGAGCCCGAGGAACTCGACCGGCGGCAGGGTGGGCCAGGCCACCTCGACGCTGGCGGACTGCTGCTGGGTGTCACCTCCGGGATAGCCCGCGAAGGAGATCGAGGCCGTGAACGAGAGGACGTCCTCGGTGGAGGTCATCGCGATCACGTAGCGAGCCATCCGCACGCGGCCCTGCTCGTCGCTGAAGCCCTGCAGGTTGGTCGGGTTCGAGTTGAACCAGCCCGCGCCCGCCGGGGGCACCGCGACGGTGCCGTCGGGGAACGAGGGATCGAACGAGGTGGTGTTGCCCGCGGCCGGGCCCGCCTCGCCACCGACGGTGACGTAGGAGTCGATCGCCTCCAGCGAGGGATCGGTCAGCGAGGGAGACCACGTTCCGCCCGCGAAGTCGTTCTGCACGAAGGCGGAACCTCCGGCGTTGGCGACCGTCGAGTCGTAGACGTTGACGACCTCGACGCTGGTCGAGTCGAAGTTCGCGTAGACGTCCATGCTCGCGTACCGGACGCCGTTCACCACGGTCTCGACGATCTCGCCGGTGAAGCCGAGGAAGCCGACGGCGCCGGAGCAGGTCTCGTCGACTTCTCCGTTGCAGTCGTTGTCGAGGCCGTCGCCGCAGATGTCGACGGCGTTGGGGTTGATCGCGGCGTTCACGTCGTCGCAGTCGAGGTCGTTGCCGACGAAGCCGACGGGCTGGACGCACGCCGAGGTCGCGATCGCGGTGGCGTCGCCGTAGCCGTCGCCGTCGACGTCGGGCCACCAGTTCGTGGCGCCCGCATCGTCGACGCCGCACCCGCAGGTTCCGGGATCGGTCTTGTTGGGGTCGCTCGGACAACCGTCGTTGCAGTCGAGGGTGCCGTCGCCGTCGCTGTCGGCGTCGGCCACGCCGCAGCCGCAGGTGCCGGGCGACGTCTTGTCGGGATCGGTCGGGCATCCGTCGTTGCAGTCGGGGGTGCCGTCGCCGTCGCTGTCGGCGTCGGCCACGCCGCATCCGCAGGCGCCCGGCGAGGTCTTGTTGGCGTCGGTGGGGCATCCGTCGTTGCAGTCGGGGGTGCCGTCGCCATCGCTGTCGGTGTCGGCCACGCCGCATCCGCAGGCGCCCGGCGAGGTCTTGCCGGGATCGCTCGGGCATCCGTCGTCGCAGTCGCCGACGCCGTCGCCGTCGCTGTCGGCCGCACAGGCGTTGGCCTCCTGCGAGATCGAGATCGTCACCGCGTCGGCGCCGTCGGAGTCGACGGTGACGACGGCGGTTCTGGCGACCGCGGTGCCGTTGAGGGCCACGTCGAAGGTGAGGGCCGCATCGCCCGAGCCCGATCCGGCCGACAGCGTCACCCAGGCGCTGTCGCTCGAGGCCGTCCAGGCGCAGCCCTCGCCGGTCGAGATCGACAAGGTCGCGCCGCTTGCTCCGTCGGAGCCGAAGGCGGTGGTCGTCGCCGTCGCCGCGAGTTCGGCGCACGGATTGTCGGGCACGATGCCGAAGACGACGATGCGAACGTTCGCGTACTCGGTGCTGGGGGCGCTGCTCCAGCCGTTCATGATCCGGAACTTGAAGGTCTGACCCGGGATGATCGGAAGCGAGGCCTCCATGGCGTCGCTGTAGACGCCGTCGGCCGCGGAGCCGCTGCCGTCGAAGGACCACGCGCCGAGGCTCTCGTAGCCGAAGTCGGCGTTGTAGCCGCCGACCTCGACGCCGTCGCTGCCGTTGCCGAAGGCCGCGACCATGTCGGAGGCCCAGGTCCCGCCGCCGCCGTCGTAGTCGAAGGCGATGGCGAAGCCGGTCATGGTGCCGACGTAGCCCTCGAGAGCCACCGAAGCGGACTGGCCGCCGGAGAGGTTGAAGGTTCCCACGTCGAAGACCACGCCGTCGCAGTCGAGGACGCCGTCGCCGTCGACGTCCGCGTCGATCGAGCCGCAGCCGCAGCCGCCCGAGGCGACCGCGGTGTAGGGGTCGTTCGGGCAGGCGTCGTTGCAGTCGAGGGTGCCGTCGCCGTCGCTGTCGGCGTCGGCGAGCCCGCAACCGCAGGGGCCCGGCTCGGTCTTGTTCGGATCGTTCGGGCAGCCGTCCTCGCAGTCGATCACTCCGTCGCCATCGGTGTCGTCGGCGGGGGCGTTGCAGCCGCAGTCGCCGGGCTCGGTGCGATCGGGATCGGTCGGGCAGCCGTCGCAGGCGTCGCCGACGCCGTCGCCGTCGGTGTCGGCCTGGTCGGCGTTGGCGACCGCCGGGCAGTTGTCGCTGCCGTTGGGGACGCCGTCGCCGTCGGAGTCCGCGTCGTCGTCGCAGCCGTCGCAGGGCAGCGTCGCGCGGTAGTGGACGATGGTGCAGCGCATCCGTCGCGACTGCCCCTCCGTGAACTGGTTCATGCAGGCGTCGTCGGTGTAGTTCATGTAGTTGGCGATCGGG
>JAFMML010000099.1 GCA_017859745.1 Planctomycetota bacterium | reverse complement strand
GCGTCGCCACCACCAGCATCGCCGCCACCAGCATCGCCGCCGCCAGCATCGCCACCGCCAGCGTCGCCACCGCCAGCGTCGCCACCGCCAGCGTCGCCACCGCCAGCGTCGCCCCAGCCTGCGGGCAGTTCGTAGATCACCGTCGCATCAACGCCGTTGACGCGGCATGCGGCGACGTCCTCGCCCATGGTGCCAAGACCGGTGAAACCGACCGACGTCGATTGGCCCGCGGCAAGATCGGGATTCCAACTCGGCCCCGCGACGGTCTGAGTGGATCCAGCGATGACATGGGAACCGTTCCAGAGATCCACGATGTCGGGTCCGCCGGAGAACTCCAGCTGCCACGACTCGATCGTGGCGCTTCCGACGTTCTCGATCGAGATCGTCGCGCCGTAGCCGCCGTTCCAGTGACTGGTGACGGCGAACCGGACGATCGGCGCTTCGAGACCCGCGTCTCCCCCGCCACCCCCGTCGCCTCCGCCGCCGCCACCGCCGTCGTCACCTCCACCGGCCTCGCCGCCCGAGCCGCCGCCGGAACCCCAGCCTGCGGGAAGGTCGTAGGCCACCTCCGCCGCGGATCCGTTGACGGTCGCCGACGACACGTCGTCGCTCATGGTGCCGATGCCGTTGAATCCGATCGAGACGCTTGCGCCGGGCGCCAGCGTTCCGTTCCAGGAGGCGTTGGAGATGCGAGTTCCGCCATCGGAGAGGTTCGTCAGGACCCCGTTCCACAGCGATCCCATCTGAGGACCGCCCGCATACTCCAGGCTCCACGATCCCATGGCCGAATCGCCTCGATTCTCGATGGTGATGCCACCGCCGTATCCACCTTCCCAGTGGTTGCCGACGGAGAAGGTGACCAATGGGGCGTCGCCGGCGTGCGCCAGCGTCGCGGCACTCGCGAACGCGATGATCAGCGAGGCGCCGCCACGAACGGTCGGATGAAGCCTCCGCCGCGCACGGCCGGCAGGGCAGGTCTTCTTCAAGGTGTGGGTCGTCATGTCGTCGACTCCTTGGAGTGGGTTTCGCCGCACGTCGGGCCGGCACATTCGATCGCCGAGGCCTTGTGCGAACAGGAGGCGTTCCTACGGCGCTCCCGGAGGGAGGTCGGTGGGGTCTTCGCCTGAACGAGTTCGCTCCGCGGCCGCTGGCATCGAGGCGTCCTCTCGACGAGAATCGACGCCATGTCCGAACCGACGGCGTCGCAGCGAGTCGATGTGGCGATCGTCGGCGCCGGCGCCGCCGGTCTCATGGCGGCGATCGCCGCGGGGCGCTCCCGAACCGGGAATGAGTCGCAACGCATCGTCCTGTTCGACGGCAGCCCTCGCCTCGGCATGAAGATCCTGATCGCCGGCGGCGGGCGCTGCAACGTGACGCACCACGCGGTCTCCGAACGCGACTACGCCGGCGCGACTCCGCCTTCAATCCGAAAGGTCCTGCGTCGCTTCACGGTCGAGGACACGGTGCGCCTCTTCGAGGAACTCGGCGTACGGCTCAAACGGGAGGACACCGGCAAGCTCTTCCCGGTCGCCGACGACGCCCACGTCGTCCTGGAGGCCCTGCTTGGCGCGGTTCGCGACGCCGGCGCGGAACTTCGCCATCCCTGCCGGGTGCATCGCATCGAGCGCGACGGGGACGAGGCGGGGTTTCGTCTCGGAACCGACGAGGGCCCCATCGCGGCACGGCAGGTGATCCTCGCGACCGGCGGGCTGAGCATGCCCAAGACCGGCTCCGACGGCGCCGGCCACGCCTTCGCGCGATCGCTCGGCCACTCGGTCACGCCGCTCGTGACCCCTTCGCTCGTGCCGCTTCGGCTCGAGGAAGGTCACTGGATCCGCGACTTGTCGGGCATCGCCGTCGAGGCGGAACTGCGCCTGCGCCGCGCCGGCGGCAAGGTGCTGCGCCGCGTTCGAGGCAGCGTCCTGTGCACGCACTTCGGCCTGTCCGGCCCTTGCACGCTCGACATGAGCCGCCACTGGATCCACGCCCACGCGGACGATGCGGACGTGCGCCTCGAACTCTCGTGGCTTCCCGACACCGACGCAGACGCGATCGATGCGAGTCTGCGCGAACTCGGTCGGCGCAGCGTGATCGCCTGGCTGCGCGAACGCCTGCCGGAGCGAATCGCACGCGCCTTGCTCGAACGGACCGGCGCCGAACCCGGGCGACCGATCCATCAATGGCCTCGGGCGATGCGGCGCGGCCTCGCCGAGGCCCTCGCGGGCACGCCGCTTCCGATTCTGGGCGACCGCGGCTACGCCTACGCCGAGGTCACCGCCGGCGGCGTGCCGTTGTCGGAGATCGATCTTGCCACGATGGAAAGCCGTCTCGTGCCGGGCCTCTTCCTGTGCGGAGAGATCCTCGACGTCGACGGCCGCATCGGCGGCTTCAACTTCCAGTGGGCTTGGGCGAGCGGTCACGTCGCCGGGATGGCGGCGCTTCAGACGACGGGCAGGCGATGATCAGGAACCTCGCCCTCGAATTGACCGACCTGGCCATCATGCCCGACTGCGAGTTATCGCGCCTCGACGAGGATCGACTCGCGATCGATCCGTCGCGGAGCGACGAATTCCGGGTCTGCGCCGGCGGAGATCCTCCCGACTTCGATCGAGGCCTCGATTTTGACCGCGAATCCCGCGTTCGCGCTCACCGAGCCCGCGCAGGGCATCCGATCTCCCTTGAACCGGCCGGGTGACGCACCCGCGTGCACCGCCGACCACGAGACCGGACATGCAGCACATGCAGCAGACCATGACCACCCCCAACCCGCTCGCCGGCAAGCCGGCACCCGCATCGCTCCTGATCGACGTGGACGCCCTGCGCACGGCCTACGCCGAACGCCTGCCCAATCCTGCCAATCCCGACGAGCGGGTCGCCTTCGGGACGAGTGGACACCGGGGCTCTCCGCTCAAGGGCAGCTTCAATCGCCGCCACGTGCAGGCGATCGCCCAGGCGATCGCGGATCGACGCGACCTCGACGGGCTCGACGGGCCCCTCTTCCTCGGCCGCGACACCCACGCGGTCAGCCCGCTCGCCGAGGAGACGGTGCTCGAGGTCCTCGCCGCCAACGGCGTGGACGTCGTGGTGCAGTCCGGCGGCGAACCGACGCCGACTCCCGTGGTCAGCTGGCGGATCCTCGTCGAGAACGACGGCCCCACTGCCGCCGCCGACGGCATCCTGATCACGCCCTCGCACAATCCGCCCGAAGACGGCGGCATCAAGTACAACCCGCCCGAGGGCGGTCCGGCGCCGAGCGAGACCACGCGCTGGATCGAGGAGCGAGCCAACCAGATTCTCGAAGCCGGTGAAGGCGACGAGCCCGGCGAGCTCGCCGAGGTGATGCGGATGCCCATCGCCGAAGTGCGTCGCCAGGGCCTCGTCCGCGAGGAGGACATGCGTCGCGACTACGTGCGCGATCTCGACGCGGTCGTCGACATGGAGGCGATCGCCAAGGCGGGCCTGAATCTCGCCGCGGATCCGCTCGGCGGCGCGGCGTTGGGCATGTGGGATCTCGTCAACGAGATCTGGGGCACGTCGATCGCGACGGTGAACCGCGAGGTCGATCCCGCGTTCTCCTTCATGCGCGTCGACCACGACGGCAAGATCCGCATGGACTGCTCGAGCAGCGCGGCGATGGCCGGCCTGATCGAACTCGCCGACCGATACGACACCGCCTTCGCCAACGACCCCGATGCCGACCGGCACGGGATCGTGGTGCCGGGCACCGGCCTGATGGATCCGAACCTCGTCCTGGCAGCGGCGATCGACTACCTGCTCGAGACCCGCGGCGAGTGGCCCGAGGAGACCGGGATCGGCAAGACCGTCGTCTCGAGTTCGCTGATCGACCGCGTCGCCGAGCAGGCCGGTCGAGAACTCTGCGAGGTGCCGGTGGGCTTCAAGCATCTCGCGCCGGGCCTTCTCGACGGCGACTTCTGCTTCGGCGGCGAAGAGAGCGCCGGCGCGAGCTTCCTCCGCTTCGACGGCACCACCTGGACCACCGACAAGGACGGCATCGTCGTGAACCTGCTGGCCGCCGAATGCCTGGCCCGGACCGGCGAGGATCTCGGGCGCCGCGCCGCCGCGATCGAGTCGCGGTTCGGGAGCTCCCGCTATCGACGGATCTCCTTTCCCGCCGACGCGGCCACGCGAAGTCGCATCGCGTCGCTTTCGGCCGACGACCTCGGCGTGTCCGAACTCGCCGGGGAACGGATCGAGCAGATCCTGACGACCGCGCCCGGCAACGGCGCGGCGATCGGCGGCATCAAGGTCTCGACCGCGTCGGGCTGGTTCGCGGCGCGGCCCTCCGGCACCGAGGACATCGTCAAGATCTACGCGGAGAGCCTGATCGGCGAAGAGCACCTCGAGCGTCTGCTCGAGGAGGCGCAGGCGCTCGTCGTGCGGAGCTAACGAACTCGGTCGGTCTTTCGGGAGGAGCTTCATGACCGACGCCGATGGAGATCCCTTCGACCGTGCTGCAACGGCGCACGCCGAAGGACGACTCGACGACGCCGAGCGCGGCTACGAGGCCTGCCTCGACGACGATCCTGGAGACGCGGTGGCGATGGCGCTGCTGGGCGCCGTGAGAACGGCGCAGGGCCGTCCAAGGGACGGCTGCGAACTCCTCGATCGGAGCCTGAAGCTCGACCCCGAGAACGAGATCGCCTGGCTGCATCTGGGGATCGCGCGACAGCAGCTCGGCGAACACACGTCGGCGATCGAGGCGTTGGAGCGAGCCCGGGTCCTGCAGACGCCGTTTCCCGAGACGGTCCCACCCCTGCTCGCCTCGCTCGCCGCCGTTCGCCGTTTCGAGGAGATCTTCGCGCTGACCGACGACATCCGTCGGGAGGACTTCGCCTGGCGGGTCTCGCGGCTCGCGCGGGCGGACGCCCTTCTCGAAATGGGGCGACTCGACGAGGCCGAGGAGGCCAGTCGGGAACTGCTCGAGATCGATCCGAACGACGCCGACGCCGCGTCTCGTCTGATCGCCCGTTGCCTCGCCGAACCGCACCCCGACCAGTCACTCGATCGGTTCCAGCGTCTGGCCGAGGCGCGACCGAACGATCTCCGAGTCCTTTCGGCGTTCGCGGAGTTCGCCGGGAGAATCGGCCGACTCGACGATGCGGAGCGACTGTGGAGTCGGGTCGCCGAAGTCGATCCCGAGACGCCCACCGGGCACTACGAGAAGGGTCGGGTTCTCGCGGTGCTCGGCCGCGTCGAAGAGGCCGTCGCATGCTTCGAGCGCGTGCTGGAGCTGCGCCCCGGACACTCCGACACGTGGCTCGCCCTCTCGTTCATCAAGACGTTCCGCTCGGACGATCCAAGACTCGCCGATGTCGATGCCATCGAGACGAACCTCGCCCGCAGGCCCGAAAACGAGCGATGCAACCTGCACTTCGCCATCGCCAGAATCCGCGACGGTCTCGGCGAGCACGATCGAGCCTTCGAGCATCTCCTCGAGGCCTCCAAGCTACATCATCGGGCCGTTCCCTCGGACATCGATTCCCACGAAGGCGTCACGCGGACCATCGTCGCCGGCGCATCTTCCGAAGCGTGGCAACGGCTGCATCGTCGCGGCTCCGACGCGGGGCCGATTCTGGTGGTCGGCATGCCGCGGTCGGGCACCACGCTGACCGAGCAGATCCTCTCGAGGCATCCCGACGTCCATGGAGCCGGCGAGCTCGCCGTCGCCGCCAACGCCGTCAACGAGATCGGGCTCGCGCGAATCCTCGACGAGGTGGCTCGTTGCGACGGCTCGGCAATGCCGCCTTCGATCCGGACGGTCGCAGATCGGTACCTCTCGACCATCCCAAGGCCCATCGCTCCCGCCGGACGGATCTGCGACAAGCAGCCCCAGAACTACCAGGCGCTCGGACCGATCGCCGTCGGAATTCCCGATGCGACCATCGTCCACTGCGTCCGAGACCCTCGCGACGTCGCCGTCTCCTGCTTCCAGGCGTACTTCGGGGAGCAGCCCTGGTCGTTCGACCTGCGCGACATCGGTCGATGCCTCCGAACCCACGAAGAACTGATGCGGCACTGGCACGCGTGCTTCCCGGGCCGGATCGTGACCGTGCGCTACGAGGACCTCGTCACCTCGCCCGAGATCGAGATCCCGAGACTGCTCGATCGGGTCGGGCTCGAGTTCGACGAACGCTGCCTCCACCCCGAAGAGAGCGACCGGGCCGTGAACACCGCCAGCATCGCGCAGGTCCGGCGACCCATCAATCGAGGCTCGATCGGGCGATGGAGACGCTACGAACGACACCTCGGCCCGCTCTTCGAGGAGATTCGGGATCTGATTCCCGACCAGTCCGATCAGTCGAGCTCTCGCACGTAGATGTTCGCGAACTCGATGGGATCGCCGTGGTGCTGCAGGGCGATCGGTCCAC
>JAFMML010000098.1 GCA_017859745.1 Planctomycetota bacterium | reverse complement strand
TCTTGCGACCCGACACCACGGCGCCGATGCGATCACTGATCGACGGCGCCTGCGGCCGCTCCCGATCACTCAGGGTCTCGTCGCCGCGGAGCGGCACGAGCAGCGCCTCGAGGTCGAGTCGGACCGACTCGAGACGTTCGATGTGCTCGGCCCGAGCCTGGGGAGTGTCCCGAATCGCGCGGCGGAGGTGGCGGACCCGGTTCTCCGCTTCGCCCGCGGCTCGGATCGCGCCGATCACCTCGCGGCGCAGTTCCGACGCCTCCTGCGCGAACGCGAGCACGCCCTTGGGATCGTCCGCCCGCATGGTCGCAAGATCGAGCGGATACACCTCGAAGGACTCGGGGCCGGCGAGTCGTTCGACCGCGCCGTCGCGATGAAGTTCGAGCGAGACCGAGTACGTGCCCGGCACGACCAGCGGTCCTGCGGGCGTCCTGCGATCGGGATCGTCCCCTCCCGAGAGACTCACGGCGTTCTCCGATGGATGACGCAGATCCCATGCGGTCCGGTGGAAGCCCTTCCCACGCCTGCCCGCGACCCGCCGGACGACGTCTCCACGCGCGTCACGAACGACGAGTTGGACCTCGGGATCGATTTGACGATCCTCGGCCCGAAGCTCGTCGATGTCGGGATAGGTCCAGTCGTCCTCCTTCTCCCGCTCGTGCCGCGACTCCTTCAGCGTCATGACCTTCTCGGCCAGGTGGTAGGTGAACACCGCGCCGAACGGAGGGTTCTCCGCGGCGTAGAACGACGCGCCCTGCGAACCCCTGCCGTCGGATCCGCCGAGCCGGCTGCGCTCGACGTAGAGCGGCGCGTCCTTGACCGCGAACAGCACCGGATCGCCCGTCAGCATCTCCTCGCTCGCCACGCGAAGCGGCGAGTAGTCGTCGAGGACGTAGAAGCCGCGCCCGAAGGTGCCCAGGACGAGGTCGTTCTCGCGACGCTGGATCTCCAGATCCCGCACCGCGATCGTCGGGACGCCGCTCAACTCGATCCAGCGCGTGCCGCCGTCGGGCGTGAAGTAGGCGGCGAACTCCGTCCCGAGAAAGAGAAGATCCGGATTCACGTGGTCCTGCCTGAGGGCGTAGGCGATGTCGCGGTCGGGCAGGTCGCCGGCGATCGAGGCCCACGTTCGCCCGCGGTCGTCGGAGCGATACACGTACGGCGCGAAGTCCCCCATCTTGTGGTTGTCGAAGGTCGCGAAGACGACGTCGGGATCGGTCACCGACGCATGCAGGCAGCTGACGTAGGTTCGATCGGGCACGCCCTCGACGTTCTCGACGACCCGCCAGCTCTCGCCGCCATCCTCGGTGACGTGGATGAGGCCGTCGTCGGTGCCGACATAGAGAAGCCCCTCGACGAGCGGCGACTCGTCGAGCGCGACCGCATTGCCGTAGATCGACGTGGACCGGTGCTTCGCCAGAGCATCGGGCTTCTGGATCTCGCCCATCACTTCGAGGGTGTTGCGATCGATGCCGCGGGTCAGGTTCGGGCTCACGATCCGCCAGTTGTCGCCCTGGTCGTCCGAGCGGAAGAGGTGGTTGCCCGCGAAGTAGAGACGCCGGTGGTCGTGCGGACTCAGGATGAGCGGCGTGTCCCAGTTGAAGACGTACGGGTCCTCGCCTGGCCGCGCCAGCGGCCGAATGTCCGCGATCTCGCCCGAACGCCGGTCGTGGCGGACCAGTCCTCCGTACTGCCACTGGCTGTAGACGAGCATCGGATCCTTGGGGTCGACCACGGTCTCGTATCCGTCGCCGCCGACGGTGATGAACCAGTGTTCGTTGCGGATGCCGCCGCGGTCGGTCGTCCGCGACGGTCCCCCCTGCGTGTTGTTGTCCTGGGTGCCGCCGTAGACGTTGTAGAAGGGAAGATCCTCGTCCACGCTGACGCGATAGAACTGCGTGACGGGCAGATTCGCCATGAATCGCCAGTGCTCGCCGGAGTCGTGGGTCTCGTAGAGGCCGCCGTCGCCGCCGATCCGCATGTGTGCCGGATCACCGGGATCGATCCACAGCGCGTGATCGTCGACGTGCCGATTCTTGCGGGGCACGCTCTGGAACGTCCTGCCGCCATCGCGGGAGACCGCCGTCACGGTGTCCAGCGAGTAGACCGTGTCCACGTCGGTCGGGTGGCAGACGATCTCGTTGTAGTACTGCGGGCTGCTCGTCTCGCGACCGCTCATCCGCGTCCAGGTCTCGCCGCGGTCCGTCGAGCGGTAGAACCCGCTCTTGCCCTTCGCGGCATCGACGATGGCGTAGAGGACGTCCGGATCGGCGGGCGAGATGTCGAGGCCGATTCGTCCGCGATCGGTGCCCGGCAGCCCCTTGTCGATCTTGCGCCACGTCGCGCCGGCATCGGTCGACTTCCAGATGCCGCCCTCGGGTCCGCCGTGGATGAGCGTCCAGACGTGCCGCCGACGCTGGTACGACGAGGCGTACAGCACGTCGGGGTCGCGTGGGTCGAGGTGCACCTCGTTGATGCCGGTGTTGTCGGAGACGTGGAGAATCCTCTCCCAGGTCGCGCCGCCGTCGGTCGTCTTGTAGAGGCCGCGATCGCCGCCGGCGCTCCACAGCGGCCCCTGCGACGCGACGTAGACGGTGTCGGAGTCCCGCGGGTCGATGGCGATCATCCCGATGTGCTCGGAGTCGGCGAGGCCGACGTTGGTCCAGTTCGCTCCGCCATCCACGCTCTTGTAGACGCCGTCGCCGAAGGACACCGACCGCTGGGAATTGTTCTCGCCGGTCCCGACCCAGACGACGTCCGGGTCGTTGGGATCCAGCGTGATGCAACCGATCGAATAGGAGCCCTCGCCGTCGAAGACCGGCTCGAACGTGGTGCCCGCGTTGACGGTCTTCCAGACGCCGCCGCTTGCGACCGCGATGTAGTACTCCGCGTCGCGGTGGGGATTGACCGCAAGGTCGCCGATGCGGCCGGACATGAGCGCCGGTCCGATCGAGCGAAGCTTGAGACCACCGAAGGCGCCGGCGTTCATGACCGGCTTCTCATCTTCGGCGGCATCCTCCCCGGAGGCCGATCCATCGTCCTTCGTCTCGTCGGAGGCGTGGTCGTCCGAGGCCTGCTCGTCGGAGTCGGACTCGAGTCCAGCACCGGGCGCGACGCCCTCTTCGCGATCATCCTGGACCGCCGTTGGAGCACTGTTCGGCTCGTCGTCCTGAGCCGATGCGGGCGCCGCCGCGACCGAAAGAAACACAGCCACGGCGATCGCGGCACGCAGAGACGAGGTCGATGGCATGTGGCACCTCTCGGGATCGGGTCGAAGCGGAAAAGTGCAGTATCACCCGCAACCGCACACGCTGCCAGCGAACCCACGCGGGAGAACTCGCCCATCCGGAGCGTTCGAGCGGGATCGGACCAGCGTCGCCCCGAGGCCGTGCTCCGCCCGGTCCGCATCGAAGGGGAACGTGGCGACGCACACGCTGCCGACCACCGGCCCACGCGATCGCGATACGGTGCCGGGACGCACGGCCCGGCCGACGGTTCGACCGACGCCGCCCATCAAGGAACGTCGCCATGCCCAGGACCCTCGCCACCCTTCTTCTCGCCATGACGGCGTCGGTGCCCGCCGCTGCGGCGTTCCATGTTCAAGACTCGGTTCAAGACTCGGTTCAAGACTCGGTTCAAGACTCGGTTCAAGACTCGCCGCAAGACGCGACGGCGCCCCGATGGCTCCGAGGGAACACCCACACCCACACGCTCTGGAGCGACGGCGACGCGCCGCCGGAGACGGTGATCGCGTGGTACGTGGACCACGGCTACGAGTTTCTGGTCCTCAGCGACCACAACCTGCTTCAGAAGGGCGATCGATGGTTCGACGTCGCCGAAGGCGGCCGTCTCACTCCGGCGAAGGTCGAGGCGGTCGCCGAACGGTTCGGCGAGGCCTTTCCCGAGCTTCGCGAACAGGACGGGCGCACTCAGATGCGTCTGCGACGTCTCGACGAGCTTCAGGCGATGTTCGACCGCCCCGACGAGTTCGCCCTGATTCCGGGAGAGGAGGTCACCGGCAGCTTCCGCCTCGCGCAGATCCATGTGAACGCCCTCAACGTGGACGAGACCATCGATCCGATCCGTGCGGAGTCGGTCCAGGCGACCATCCAGGCCAACCTCGATGCGATCGCCGCATGGGGCCGAGCGAAGGGGCGCCCCGTGCTCGCCCACCTGAACCATCCCAACTTCCGCAAGTCCCTCGGCTACCGGCAGCTCGCGGAGATGCGAGGCGAGCGGTTCTTCGAGGTCTACAACGGCCATCGCAGCGTCGAGAACGAACGGGTCGGCGACCGCCCCTCGACCGAGGAGATGTGGGACCTGGCGCTGGTGGCCCGACTCCACGGCGGCGCCGGCGATGGCGAACTGCTCTACGGACTCGCGACCGACGATGCCCACGACCACTACGAGACCGACGCGGTCTCGGTCCCGGGGCGGGGCTGGGTCATGGTGCGGTGCGACGCCGTGGATCCCGACGAGATCGTTCGCGCGATGCGTCGTGGCGACTTCCACGCCTCGAGCGGTGTCGGTCTCGAAGACGTCCGCATCGAGGATGGCCGTCTCGTCGTCGACATCGACACCGACGAGGGCGTCGCCTACCGAACCGAGTTCATCGGTGCCGTCCGTTCCGAGGATGGCGAGGCGCCAGTCGCCGAGGTGCTCGCCTCGACCGAGGCCGATCCCGCGGTGTACCGCTTCACCGGCAAGGAACTCTACGTGCGGGCACGAGTGACCAGTTCCCGTCCTCATCCTCGCCCCTACGCCAAGGGCGATCTCGAGATGGCGTGGACGCAGCCCGTTCGACCGCCGGGCACAGGAGACGACGACACCCCGCGCTCGGACACCCCACCCACCATCGACCCTGAACCCTCGGAATCCGATCGGTGACGATCGATCTCGGGCGCACGAACAGCGTCGACGTGCTCGCCGAGCGAGCGACGCTTGCCGGCCGGTCGATCGCGGATGTCGGCTGCGGCGGCATGGCCTTCTCCCGACTGCTTGCGGAGCGAGGCGCGCAGGTCCTGGCCTTCGAGCCCGATCGCGACCAGGCCGCTCGAAATCGCGATGCCGCGCCGATCCCCGGCGTCCGCTTCGTCGAAGCCGGCGCCGACCGTCTCCCCGCCGCGGACGGCTCGCTCGACGGCGTGGTCTTCAGCTTCTCGCTCCACCACGTTCCGGGGCATCTGCATGAGGCGGCGATCGCGGAGAGCGTTCGAGTCCTCCGGCCCGACGGCTTCCTCTGCGTCGTCGAACCGGCCGACGGACCGCTCAACACCGTCATGAAGTTCTTCCATGACGAGGACGCCGAACGGGCCGCGGCACAGGCGACGCTTCGGCGGTACGCGGTGCCGGCGTTCGAGCACGCCGCCACGTATCGCTACCACTCCGAGATCGTGTACGACTCCTTCGACGCCTTCGCCTCGCGGGTGATCGGGCACGCGGTCGACCTCGACGAGTCGGACCCGCGGCGTGCCGAGGCCGCGGCGGCATTCCTCCGACTCGGCGGTCCGGAGCATCGATTCGAGTCGCCCAAGGTCATGATGCTGCTCGAGGGGCCGCGAAGGCCCTCGTCGCACGCGACCGACGCGTGACGGATCGCGGCCGTCGGTCAGGGACAGTCCCCCCACTCGCCGATCAGCGCCCCGAGGTCCCTGCCGTCCACCCGCCCATCGCCGTTGAGATCGCCCGCACAGCGTTCGGGGCCGACCGGACACTCGATCCAGGCCTTCAAGGCGAGTTGCCCGATCACGTTCTGGTCGCTGACCTGGGCGGTCGCGTCGGCGGTCGCGAAGACGATCGGCAGCGAGACCAGCGGCGGGCCCATGGCCGAGAGATGCGACGCACAGGTGATGCCGCTGGGACCCTCGACTGCGGTCAGCTGCAGCGAGGGCTTGCCGTCGATGCACTCGAGCGAGGCCTCGACCGGCGACGTGACGAACTCGGCACCGTCGACGACCGCCAGCATGCAGACGAGATCCCACATGTGGAATCCCGGCTCGCCGAAGATGCCCGTCCACTTCTCGAGCCAGGCGCGAGAGTCCGCGGCGGCCCGATCCGTCGCCGGGCGGCCGACCGCGGCAAGCAGGTCCAGGCCGGCCTCGGTGACGTAGCCGAAGCGAATCGCGTTGTAGGGAACCAGCGTCGTGGCCGGGAGATCGTCGGTGGTCTCGAAGAGCCATCGTGCCGCGTCGGGATCGCTGCGGAAGTTGTAGTCCGACACCGGGGTGCCGTTGATGACGAACCCCGCCTGCCCCGCCCACGGCCCGAACTGCCCCATCTCGAGCACCAGGCGCTCGATGCGGTCGAGGCGTCCCAGTGCGGCGAGGTCACGCACCAGATAGGCCGCGTCGGTGGCCGGGCCGATGCCGACGATGGTGACGAGTTCCGGTTCGGCGAGAATCGTCTCGAGCACCGCGAGGGTCCCTCGTGGCGCCGGGCCGTCGACGGCGAAGCGGCGAGACGATCCACGGTGGACGGGCGTGCGCTGCCCGCACGCCTCGACCACCCACTCGGTGATCGCGACCGCCTCGTCGAGCTCCTCGCAAGGCACCTCGCCCGGTGGCGGCGGCGGCGCATCGCAGGTCGTCGGCGGCGTCTCGCAGGCGCAGTTGCCGTAGGAGACCACGACGCCGATCACCTCCCAGGTCGGGTTGTTCAAGGCCCACGCCAGCGCCCAGGCATCGTCGGGATCGGCCGCGGAAGGCGGGCTGCCGAAGACGTTGGTGCAGTCGAGCCCCATCGCAAGGTCGGTGCAGACGACCACACGCCGTCGAGTCCCGCTCCCGTCGCCGTGTGCCAACTGTCCAAGTCCCAACGTCGAAGCGATCAGGGCGAGGATGACCAGTGGGTGTCGCATCGAAGATCTCGC
>JAFMML010000097.1 GCA_017859745.1 Planctomycetota bacterium | reverse complement strand
TTGCGATCTCGGTCATTCCGGCGCCGGCGACGTGGGTCGTCGCCGTGGCGATCGGAGCGTTCGGTTCCCGCCGCCGCCGCTCGGACGAATCCGACTCCTGAACCCGAATCCCTCGGCCAGGTCTCCGAAGAGCCTCCGGAACATCGACGTCGATGTCGTGACGACTCGAGTCGCATGTGGACGCCGGCGCCGAACGACTGAAGCAGGCATCTGCCGCACGGTCGTGACGCGACGTTCGCCTGGTCGCCTCGGCATGTTGCGATTCGATCTTCGGTGCGAAGACGACTTCGGGTTCGTCTCCCCTCTCGACGGCGACGTCGCATCCGTAGCGTGATCTCGACGGTGGACCGCGCAGGGTTCGCGGCGCCGGTCGTCTCGAGGTCCATCGAAGGAGGTGGTGTCGAATGCGCGGAAGCACACGACGAGGGCGGGAACGCGACGGATGGGGATTCGCCATCGGCAAGGCGGTCGTCGCGATCGTGGCGGGCGGCGGGGTCGCCACCATCGCCTCGGGTGCCGGCGGCGGAGGAGGAGGACCCGAGCAGAGCCCGTGGCGACGGATCGCGAACATCTCCAACGAAGTGCCCGGCGGCGGACAGACCTTCTCGAGCTTCAACCAGCCGTCGGTCAACCGGCAGGGCGTCGTGGTCTTTCGTGCCCGCACCACCGGACCGGGCGAGCCGATCCGCGGAATCTATCTCAGGCGGATGCAGGCCGAGAACGCGCCGATCGAGACCGTCGTCGAACGCGGCGACGAGGTGCCGGGTCCCAACAACACCCAGACGCCGCCCGGCAGCGGCGAACTCGCCTCGTTTCTCGAGTTCCCGTCGTTCCCGCGGATCGACGCGGTCCTCGAGATCCTCGCGACCCGCGGCCAGCACGAACCGGTCTGGACCTACGTCGAGGAAGGCGGCAAGGAGACTCGCGTCGGCACCGCCGGCGTGTACGTGCGACGGGCCGGCGTGCTCGAGACCGGGGCGAGCCTCCTCGGCGCGGTCGTCGATGCGAAGACGGGGATGCCGGTCTTCCCCGAGTACTCGGTGCCGGGCATGCCCGAAGGCACGCGATTCGACCAGTTCCCCGGTTCGCCCTCGGTCGACGGCGAGACCGTCTGCTTCAAGGGCAACTTCACCGATCCCGCGGATCAGGTCGGCAAGACCGGCGTCTTCTATCGGGAGCTCGGCGGAGGGCCCGCATCGGCGACCCATCGCGTCGCGTCGAGCGACACCCTGATTCCCGGGCAGCCCGACGGCAAGGCGATTCGATTCGGATCGACCGCCGGACCGAGCGCCGCGGAGGGAGAGCTTGTCTTTCTGGGCCTCGATGACGAGGGCGATCCGACGATGGGTGGTGTGTATCTCGCGGACATCGCTCCGGATCCGCCACTGACGGCGCTCGCCGAAATCGGCGGCGCGGTGCCCGGCGAGCTCGAGGCGACCTTCACCCGTCTCGGCGAGGCGCTCTCGTTCGATGGTCGGTACGTGTCGTTCTGGGGTGCGTGGGGCGAGGAGACCCGCACCGAGATCCTCGAGTGCCCGACCGATGGGAATCCCGCACTGCTCGCGTACTGCAACGAGCAGCATCCCGACGGATTCGTGGTGGAGATTCCCGTCGCCCAGGGCGTCTTCGTGCACGACCTTGCGACCGGCGAGACCGTGCCCGTCGCGACGACCACCGACGAGCCGGCGGGCTTCACCGACTTCCTCTATTGGGTGTACTCGGGCCGGGTCCCCGGCGCCGGCGGCGGCGACGAGGAGTCGGAGGAGTTGGCACGTTGGCGCAGTTCCGCCTTCACCGCGGTCACCTCGATGGAGTGCGGAACGCCCGGTGTGAAGGACGACGGACAGCAGTCGTGCTTCGAGGCGGCGTTCAAGGGCGCCCGCGGCGAGGTGGACGGCGTGTATCTGTTCCGTCGCGGTGGATCGGACGTCGGCGACGCCGGAGGCCTGATCGGGGCGTTGACCACGCAGATGCCCGGCACGCTGCTCGATCCCGAGGCGCCGGTGGGTTCGACGATCGTCACCCTCGGCATCGAGCGGGAGGCCCTGCGGGAGTCGTGGTTCGTGGTCGCCGGTTCGATGGTCGACGAGACCAGCAAGGAGTCGTGGGCGGGCGTCTACATCGCATCGCTCTCCGACATCGTGCCCTGCAAGGGCGATCTCAACGGCGACGCCCTCGTCGACGGCGTGGACCTGTCCTCGGTGCTTGCCGCGTGGGGCGCCTGCGGCGAGACCTGCCCCGCGGATCTCGACGGCAGCGGCACCGTCGACGGCGCCGACGTCTCGATCCTGCTGGGTCTCTGGGGAACCTGCTGGTAGATCTCTCGCATCGGCATCGAACGACGACGACGCCTCCGGCATCGGTTGGAGGCGTTGTCATGCGCGACGGCGGAATCTCATCCGCGAACTTCGGATGATCCAGGGGTGATCTCAAGACGACTTGTGGGCCATCCCGAAGTCGAATCCTGATGCCCGTCGCCCGATCTCTCCGTCCGGACGGTCGCGAGGACCGTCCGGACGCGAGACGAACGCGTTCATCTCGCTCGTCTCGTTCATGGAGCCGGGGGGAGTCGAACCCCCGTGCCGGAACAGACGCACCGCCGCCTCTACGCGCGTAGTCGCCGATTGAATCTCGACCCGAGGATTGGCCGGCGACGGCCGCCACGGGTCCAGGCATGCGAAGGTCTCGTTCCGCCGAGGCATGCCAGCCCTTTGGAACCAGCCCGATGGTCGTCGGCACCCCGCCTCATCGGGCGTCGGGCGGAGTGCCGCGCAGCCTGATCAGGCCGCGAGAGCGTACTGCGTGTTGGCAGTCGTAAGGTTTGCATCCTTTTTACGTGGCATGGATGCTCCACGGCGCGCCACGACGATCCGTACCTGACCGGTCGATGCCGGATCGGCCCCGATCGACCGCCGGCAGAGGGGCCGACGGCAACGACAAGGATAGGACCGGCCTATCGACGAATCCAGCAGACCGTCTCGCCGGCGCGCGATTCGAGTCCGGCGGACGCGGCTCGGACCGATCGTGCCGATGGCGAGGGCTCTTCGTGGTTCGATTCGATGGGCGGCCGGAGGCCTCAGAATCCGACGGCGTTCTTCTGGCCCTGCTTGGTCACGTCGACGACCTTGGTCCACGCCTCCTGCCCGGTGCGCGAGTCGGTCAGGGTCAGGCGGAAGGTGTAGGTGGTCTGTCGGGTGCGGCCGGCGGACCGCTTCAGCTGGGTGATCTTGCCGGTCAGGAAGAAGTCCGGTTCGAGGCTCTCGACGCTGGTCTCGCCGCGCCGGAACGCCTCCTGCTTCAGACGCTCCTGGGCCTCGGGACTCTCGGCGTTCGCGCCGTAGGCCGTCAGCACCGTCGCCTGTCCGGAGTTCACGAGCTGCTCGCGCATCCGGTAGGTGAGTTCGCCGACGTCGAAGGCGCTCGAGGTGTCGTTGACGACCCGCTCGATGCGAAGCCGTGCCGGCTGGTGCGGCGCGTTCTGGAGGGTGCCGAGGGCGATGAGCGACTCGAGCATGCCCGAGGCGGCCCGTTGCAGGTCCTGGATGTCCACTTCGCCGACGCTGACGATCGAGTCGGTCCCGCCGGTCTCGATGTAGGTCGCCTTGGAGGCGCAGGCGGGGAGCGACAGCAGGGCGGCGGCGAGCGAGAGGGAGGCGATGGTGCGGGTCATGGTGCGAATCCTGACGAGCCGGAAGGGGAGGTGAGATGGGAAAGGTCGTGAGCGATCAGTTCTCGGCGCGGCGGACCTGGATCGAGAAGTCGGTCGCTTCGGGGCCCGGCGCTACGGAGGAGATCGTGATCGAGCCGCCGGCGGCGACGCGAGCGGTCTTCCAGACGTGCATCGGGCCCAGAATCGGGTTGCCGCGTTCGTCCTGCCAGGTGAACAGATAGCTGAAGCCGCGGGTGTTGAAGCCGTCGTTGGCGACGTCGACCTGGGCCTGCAGCACGCCGCTTCGGGTGGGGAACTTCCGGACGCCGCGGACGTGCAGGAAGATCTCGGTGAAGAGGTCGTTGATCTGCGCGTTCGTCGCGACCGAGTCCTCGCTCGGCGCCGAGCGCGTCGAGGTGGTGTTGACGGTGCCGCAGGCGACCGGCAGCAGACCGGCGAACAGGACGAGCGCGATGGCGGGGCGGGGCATGCGGATCATGAAGGTCTCCTGGGACGTCGGTGGAAGTCGGAGGACGTCGGCGGACGTCAGTGGGCTTCGGATCATGTCCCTATCGATACGGCGTGGCGAGCGGCGGGATCCCTCGGGCGAACGCCGGCGAAGTCGGAATCTCATGGACCGTCCGTTCGGAACTTGCCGGCGAACATCGAGGAACGGCCGTCGGCCGCCTGCGCGGATGCCGACGCGGACAGCGGAATCGACAGGACCGAAGGCGTCGGGGTTCCGGCGGCAGGCAGGGTCACCATGACGATGTTCGAGACGCCCGGCTCGACCTGCACCTCGCCCAACGGCCGATCGGAGGCGATCGTGAGGCGTCCGTCCGCGGGCGTGGGCACGCGGGCCAGCATGAACTGCTTCGGCACGCTGCGCCACATGCGGGTGTCGGCGGCGGTCGAGGCTGCCTGATAGATGATGCCGCCGATCTGGCCCCAATCGCCTAGCGACTGCTGAAGCGCATAGGTCGCTGCGGTCTTCAACGCCGCCGAGAGGATCTCCTGGGTGATGATCAACGGCAGGCGATCTCGAAACTCGACGCCCACGATGCGGTCCATGTCGGCGAGGAGCACCGTCTCCGAGCCGGCGGCGTCGGTGGTGGACGTCACCGCCAGCGCCGGGGCGAAGTCCTCGTCGAACTTCATCACCGGAAACGCCGCCGCGACGTAGTTGACGTTGCCGACGGGGATCGGGATGTCGAGGCGAAGCTGCTCGAGGCGAGGTCCGAGACCGGTCAGGAAGTAGATCCAGGTGGTGGGTTCGGGGCGACGGCTGCTCTCGACGACCTCGAGGTCCGGAGCGATCATCGGCCGCGCCTCGGGTTCCATCGCCGCCACCTGACGGAAGGCGAAGCGGGCCCGGTCGCGATCGCCCTGATCCTGGCCGAAGGTCAGGTAGAAGACGCCGCGCAGGTGGTCGATGAAGGGGTTCGCGTAGTCGGCATAGGCGGTGAGGTCGTCGAGGTTCGCGAAGTGGGCCTCGATCTGGTCGTCGACGACCTTCTCGGGAACCTCGGGCGCCTTGTCGTCGTCCTCGGCGGCCTGGCGGGTCCGGTCGAGTTCGGCCTCGATCTCCTTGCGGAAGCGATTCACCGCATCCTGCTGCCAATCTCCCGCCCGGTTGAGTTCGACGCGGGCCTCGTCGAATCGTTGGAGCGCCATCAGGTTCGCGGCGTTGAGGGCGGCGGCCAGCATGCGATCCGAGGGCGTGCCGCGATACTCGGCGACGGTCTGGTTGACGATCGTGGTCGCTGCGCCTTCGCCGACCGACGCCTCCGCTTCGGTGTCGAGATAGGGACGTACCCGATCGTGGACCTCGCCGAACCAGCGGGTGCTGGTCTCGACCTCGCCAGCCACCTGCGCTGCGCGACCGGCTTCGAGCAGCAGGATGACGGCGTCGATGTCGTCCTCGTCTAGACACGTCGCTGCCGCGTCGCCCCGGGCCGCGGCCTCGGCGTACCGGCCTGCGACAAGCTCCGCTGCCAGGGCGTTGGAATGATCGCGGTATCCCGACTGGCAGCCGCTGCCGACGGCGATCGCAGACAGCAGCGCGACCATCGCGAGTCCGATGATGGGGAGGCGACACATGCCCTGGGACACGTCGCTTCTCGACATGGCTGGAGGTCTCCCGACGACCCGGTAGGCGCCCGGCGTCGATGATCGGCGGCGGTCAGTTCTCGAGGATCTGACCCCAGAAGCTCCGTCCGCCGACGTTGAGGTTCTGGAGGTTCGAGGTGTCGATGGTCATGCGGCTCTGCTTGAGGAAGTCGGCGAGTGCCGCGGCCTTCTCCTCCTCGTTCTTGCGGAGGGCCGCGTTGTTCTTCAGTCCCTCGAAGAAGGCGGTCTGCTCCATCCAGCGGCGACGTCCCTCGGGGCTCAACTGCACCGGGATGCGGATCTGCATGCCCGGACGCGCGACCATGAACTGGTTCACGGGTTCGAGGCCCGGGCGTTCGATGCGGATGCGGCGGGGACCCGGAGCCATCTGGATCGTGCCCGGCGCGGTGCCGGCGAGGAACCCGTCGACGAGCACGTTGCACCCGAGCGGCGCGAGGTTGTAGCGGTTGGCGGTGACGGTCCATTCGCCGTCGATCTCGCGGATCTCGGGCACATTGAGGTCCTGCATCTCGATCCAGATCTGAACGTCGACCAGTTGGTCGCCGCGCGGGGTGGGACGCCGACCGGCATCGCGGCGCATCGCCTGCTGCACCTTGGGACCGATCTGTCGCGCCGCGTTCTTCAGCAGTTGGTCGAGCGACGCCGCCGAACGCTGAAGCGTTGCGGTGTTGCGGATCTGGTCGCGGCTCTCGGCGATGCCCGAGGCCAGACTCGCCCCGGTACCGCCGTCGAGGACCCGCCAGGTCACGTCGAGGGTGGTGATGACCACGTTGGTCGCGACGCCGATCGAGGGGTCGTTGAACTTCCGCTCGTCCTCGTCGAGCGAGGTGATGGTGGCGACCACAAGGCCGTCCGCGCCGAGGTTGGCGGCGAGCGCGACCGCGGAGGTCTGGTCGGACAGCAGACGCTCGACCTCGGTGTTCTTCGGATCTCCGGTGCCTTCGTTGGCGCCGACCTTGGCGAGACGGCTGACCGCGTTCAGGACGAGATCGCGACTGATGATCTCGATCTCGGGCGAGGTGAGCGTCGCAGCGAGCAGGCTTGCAAGGACCTCGACCTTCTCGTCGGGCACGTCCGGGGTCACGTCCTGGATGAAGAGGGCCAGGCGGACCGGCTCGGTCGCGGCAGGCCCCGGAATCGTGTCCGGTGAGACGCCCGGCGGCGGGGCGGCGACGCCGG
>JAFMML010000044.1 GCA_017859745.1 Planctomycetota bacterium | reverse complement strand
CCGCCGCCACCTCCTCCGCCGCCCGCGGCGAAGACCGCCCCACCGCCTCCACCTCCTCCGCCGCCCGCGGCGAAGACCACGCCTCCCGGGAGACGGTCGCAGCACGGCACCCCGACGTCGATTGCCGCGTCGCAGGCCGCCGACGACGAGTCCCATCGGACCGCCGACCAAGGGCCAGCAGAGACCTCGTCGCCCGCTTCCCAAGCCATGGCGTCCCCGAGGCGCCGGAAGTCTCCGGCCAGCGATCTCCCGCCGCCTCCAACGCTCGATCTTCCGCCGCTTCCCGACTTCGACGATCTTTGAGGCTCGCGGTTCCCCTCGATCGCTCGGCATCCGCCATCGAGTGAGCGAACCCCAGACCTTCGAACGACGTCGCAGACCTCGCCCCATGCCTGACGCTCCGCCGACTCTGCATCAGAACCTGCGGTCACGCCGGTCGAGGCCGTCGGTGGTCCGGACGGCACGACGTCTCGTGCTTGTCCAGCTGTTCGCCATCGTCGTGGCTCTTGGCGGGCATGCCGGCGAGACGGCAGCATGCGTCGACGATGTCGCAACCGCACCAGTCGCAACCGCACCAGTCGCCACCGCACCAGCCGCAACCGCACCAGAGGCGCAGACCGTCGGCATCCTCGGCGCCAGCGTGAGCGCGGGCTACGGCATGTTCATCGTGGGGCCGGGCGGCGACGGGCCCGGCATCGTGGCGGTCCGACTTTCGGACGCGATCCGTCCCCTCGCGCCCGTCGGGTCCACCATCAGCGACTGGTCCACCTCGATGTTCTTTCGCGATCCGGTGTCGATCGGGAAGGACGCCGTCGAGCGCCTCGCGGAGCAATCGCCCGACGTGGTGCTCGCCATCGACTTCCTGTTCTGGTTCGGGTACGGCGCCGTCGACGCCCAAGGTCGTCCGATCGAAGACGACCGCCAGCGCGACGAGTTGTTCGAGGCGGGGCTGTCGCTGCTCAGGCGGTTCGAGGTGCCGATCATCGTCGGCGACCTTCCGGACATGAGGGGTGCGAGTCGCAGAATCCTCTCGCTGCGGCAGATTCCCGAGGCCGAGACCCTCGCTCGTCTGAACGCGCGTCTGCGACAGTGGGCGGCCGAACACGATTCGGTCGCGGTCGTGTCGTTGGAGGAGATTCGACGGGCCGAACTGGCCGGTCCGGCCCGGCAGACGCGTCGGCGCATGCAAGCGGACGGCCTCCATCCGACCTTCACGGGACTCATGGCGATCCTCGCCGCAGCGGCATCTCCTCTCGAAGCCTCGGGCGTGGTCCGTCAGGGCACGCTGACCGCCGAACCACCGGAACTCGTCGCCGATCGTCTCACCGCAGCTCTGCTGCAGAACGTGCCGGACCCTCGGACGTCCGACGCCGCGCCGGCGGCATCGAGCGAGCCGATGCCGCAGACGACGTCACCGACGCCCTGACAACGGGAGGCGAATTCGCTTCGGTCGCACGCCCGTTCGAGCCCGGGAGTGGGCGACCTCGATCTCGGAGCGCGGACTCAGGGGGTGAAGCGAGGCGGCGCCACCGGCGCAGCGCCGGGGCCGCTCTCGCCGGTGGTCGCATCCGATCCGCCGTCGAGGCCGGCGGTGCCGAGCGACCCGAGAATCCGCTGGAGTTCGCGACGATCCTCGGACTCGGTCGCTGCGTCGAGTTCCCGCTGGGCGATTCGCCGGGCGATGCCGTCGCCGAGGACCCGCCGCAGGTGCGGCATGAGCCGTTCGAGATCGATCCACGCCTGCGGCGACCGCAGGTTCGACTGAAGAAGCAGCAGCACCTCACGGTCGTCGATCTCGTCGAGCCGCGGCCCCAACGCCTGCCACAGCAACGCGCGGGCACGATCGTCCGATGCCCCGATCCGCTTCCAGGTCGCGGCGAACGTCTCGAGTTCTCCAGACTCCACCAACACCGGCAAGGCCGCCTCGACGACGCTGCGTGAACGCATGCCGTCGCCCGCGGCGCTCCAGAGTCGTCGCGCGATCTCGACCTCTCCAAGCAGACGAAGCGTTCGCAAGGCTTGCGTCATCGCGGCGGGGTCGCCTTCCGCCGCCAACCGCATCGAGTCCTTCACGGTCGAGCGAAGCTCGATGCCCGGCACCAGTTCCGTCCCCGGCGGCGGAATCCGCGGCAGGCGGTGGACGCGGCTGGGAAGGGCGAGCATCAGCGGATCGCCGTAGGTCATGATCCGCCACGCGGGTGTGAACGGTCCCTGGAACTGTCGCCCTGCCGCAAGGAACGGCGTGCGGTTCACCAGGCGTTCGAACAGATATCGAGGTGGAACGAACGAGGCCAGGTACGGCTCGCTCACCGCGCCGACGTAGGCGTAGACGCCCGACTCGAGCCACGCGCCGCCGAGCGTCGCGGGATCTCCGGGATCCGCCATCGAGAAGCTGTGGATGAAGTGCAGTGCCAGCGGCCTTCGAAGACCCTCGACGTCCCTCGGGCGACCTCGCTCTCCACCGGTCAGCGACATCCTCGCCGGCTCCCCGGAACTGTTGACGATCAGCACGTCCGGCGCCGGATCCGCCGCGACCACTCCGACCCAGCCCGCAAGTCCCGCATCACGGCCCTCCGCCACCTGCGTCTCGAAGCCGACCTGCTCGAGCACCGTCGACAGACCGGCGACGCCGTACACGGCCCAGTCGCCTTCGGCGCCATAGGTGTTGAACAGCGAGACGACGTCCCTCGGCAGGAACATCGAGCACATCGCCGCGTAGACCGATCGTTCTCGAGAGCCGAAGATCTGCCCGACGATCGCGGTCCGTTCTCCCTGCTCGTCGCGACCAAGCAGATCCGAGACGGCGAGATCCTTCGTGGCATCGAGGCCCGCAACCGGAATGTCCACCCGACGACCCGCCGGAAGGTCGGTGTCGGCCTTGGTGGCAAGCGTTCTGCAGATCGTGATCGCGTCGATCGCGTCGCCCGCCGCGTCGTGCGGATACCCGCAGCGGTCGAGGGCCTCCGCGACCCCGGTCCGCAGTCGCGTCAGCGCCTCCGGCGTCAACGGCGTAGAGGGATCCCCGAACGAACCCTCGAGCGTCTCCAGCACCTGCCCACGACCGGCCGCCAAGGCGACCGCCGCCGGCCACGCCGGATCGCCGAAGTCCGTCAGCACCAGTCCGGGTGGCGTGAAAGACACCGCGGCGAACACCTCGCGAAGGCTCTGCCGCGTGGGATCTCCGCCGAATGCTCGGATGATCGACTGGTTCGCCAGCGCCGCTCGGCCCGCGTCGCTGTCGGGCAGCGGTCCCACGGCATCCCGACGGAACACTCGCCTGGGCGCGAACCGGGCGATGAACATCGGCGCGTAGCGGTCGTCCTCGAAGAGCACCGGCCATCGGCCGGTCGGACTCCACCGGGCGATCTCCGCGAGGAACGTGGCCTCGTCGGGGACCAGCACCACCTTCTCGACGACCGGCAGCCGGAGTTCGAGGGCTGCGACCCGCATGCCGAGACGCATCGGCCATGGAATCTCGCTCGACTCGACGGCCTTGGCTTCGACTCTCGGAGTCGTGTCGTCGGACTGCGGCTCCGGGATCGAACCGGCGGTCGCCGCAAGGGCCGCGGCGAGGGCTCCGGTGAGCGCAAGGGCGCTCGGGATCGGCGGAAACGATGTCGCAAGTCGAGTCGGGACGACCATCGCCCGGATGATAGGGTCGGAGGGAACGACCCGAGATCGAGGCATCATGTACACCCGCCGCCGGTTCATTCCCGAACGCATGGACGATCCCGCCATCTCGCAGCGGGAGATCGATGCGAGCTTCGACTTCATTCGAATGGTCAATCGGCGGCTCGGGGGCGTGGCCACGCTGCGGCGCGAACTGGAGAGCCTCCGCACCGAGTGGCCTCGGGATCGGCCGCTGCGGCTCCTCGATCTGGGCACCGGCGCGGCGGATCTTCCTCTGGATGCGATCGGATGGGCCGAGGCGCGAGGGCTGCCGATCGAATGCGTCGGGGTCGACAACCATCCCGCCGCGCTCGCGGTGGCCCGGCGCCTCGCGGAAGACGAGCCCCGACTGCAGCTGCTCGAACTCGATGCCCGCGAAGCGGTCGAGCACTTCGGCGTCCGCTCGTTCGATCTGGTCCATGCCGGGATGTTCCTGCATCACCTGCCGGACCTCGAGGTGATGACCACGCTCGCGGCGATGGGGCGACTCGCGCGACGCCGTCTGGTCTGGAACGACCTGCACCGAACGCGCTTCAACGCAGTGGCGATCCGCCTGCTGACGATCGGGCGTCATCCGACGGTCCGGTTCGATGCGGCCGCGAGCGTCGGCAAGGGATTCGTCCGCGACGAGGCCCTCGATCTCGCCCGTCGGGTCGGCCTCGAGAACGTTCGAGTGCGCTGCGCCTTCGCGGGCCGCCTGGTGCTCACGGCCTCGGGCCTCGGCGACGTCTCCTGAAGGATCCCTCGCACCCCTCGGCGACTCATTCGAGCAGATAGCCCCGCGCCAGCGTCGTGTAGTCCGCGACCTCGCGGGCCCGTCGGGCGTCGTCCCAGCCCAGTTCGGGCGCGAGCAGTTCCGCGACCCGCGGCGCCGCCTCGATCGAGGCCCGCGCGTCGAGCAGCAGGCTGCGGGTCCGCCGGGCCAGCACGTCCTCGACCGACCGGGCCATCTCCTCGCGGACGGCGTGGACGACCTCGGCCCCGATCGACGGCAGCGCCGGATGCAGCGGATCCGCCCAGGTCGCGTCCTCCCTGCCCAGCGCGTCGATCAGCGCAAGGTCCTCGCCGTAGGTTCGCCGATGATCGTCCCGATCCAGACGAGGATCGTCGCGGTCGAGGGCCCCGTGCAGGCGAAGCGTCTCGGTGACGCAGGGCCGCGACTCGAGCCCCCCCACGACGATCGCGTGGCTCATCGCGTCCTCGGCCATCTTGCGATAGGTGGTCCACTTGCCGCCCACGATGGTGACGAGGCCGCTCGCCGACACCACGACCTCGTGACTTCGGGAGAGGCTCTTCGTGGGGCCGTCCGCTCCACCGCGGTGCACCAGTGGACGTTGACCGGCGAAGACCGACTTCACGTCCGACGTCGAGGGATCCCTCGCGAGGTAGCGGTTGGCGTTGCGCAGGATGAACTCGACCTCGTCCGGCAGGGCTCGCGGTTCGAGATCGGCACGGGGCATCGGGGTGTCCGTCGTCCCGACGAGCGTTCGACCATGCCAGGGGATGACGAAGAGCACCCGGCCGTCGTCGGTGTGCGGCACCATGATGGCGGTTCGCCCCGGGGCGAACGAGGCGTCGAGAACCAGATGCACGCCCTGCGCGGGTTCGACCTGCGGCTTCGCCTCGGGGTCGTCCATCCGGCGCACCGAGTCGGCGAAGATGCCCGTCGCGTTCAACACCACCTCGGCGCGGATCGCGAACTCGCGCCCGGTCTCGACGTCGCGCACCCGCGCCGCCTGCACGTGACCGCTCCGCTTCTCGAGCCCGACCACCTCCACGCGGTTGGCCACCGCCGCACCGAGATCGCTCGCGGTGCGGGCCAGCGCAATCGCCATCCTGGCGTCGTCGAACTGCCCGTCGTGATAGGAGATCCCACCCAGCAGTCCCTCCGGCTCGACGTTCGGGATCGCCCGCATCGTCGCCTCGCGGTCGAGTTGACGACTGGGCGCGAGGTTCAGGCGACCCGCGAGGGCGTCGTAGAGCTTGAGTCCGATTCCGTAGAACGGTCCCTCCCACCACTTGTACCGAGGCACCACGAACTCGAGATCGCCGACGAGATGGGGCGCATTGCGATAGAGGATGCCCCGCTCCCGAAGCGCCTCGGTCACCAGGCCGAAGTCGAGCTGCTCGAGATACCGAACGCCGCCGTGCACGAGCTTGGTGCTGCGGCTGGAGGTCGCCTTCGCGAAGTCGTGCGCCTCGACGAGCGCGGTGCGGTAGCCGCGGGCGGCGGCATCGACCGCCACACCGAGCCCCGTCGCCCCACCGCCGATCACAAGGACCTCGAAGGCGTCCTGTTCGAGGCGGTCAAGCGCCTGCCGTCGATCCATGGGACTCTCCTTCCAGCGAACGTTCGGCCCAGGATCGCGTGGTCGCGACGGCGTCGCGCCAACGGTCCCTCATCGAGCTCCGCCACGCGTCGTCGCGCTGCGGATCGAATCGGCGTTCGACCGTCGCCTCGTCGGCAAGCTCGGCCCCGCCAAGCGCCAGGCAGACCATCGCCGCCGCCCCCCGGACCGTGGTCTCGAGATCCGCGGGGCGTTCGACCGGAAGGCCGAGCAGGTCGGCCTGCAGCTGCATGAGCTCGTCGCATGCCGCCGCGCCGCCGTCGACCCGAACGCGGGAGATCGCCGGAAGCTCCGCGTCCCGAAGGTCGACCGTCGCCGCCTCGAGGACATCCGCCACCTGCGCGGCGATGCCTTCGAGCGCCGCCCTCGCGACGTGCGCCCTCGTCGCGCCCCGGGTCAGGCCGAAGACGCTGCCCCGTGCCTCGGCATCCCAGTGCGGCGCGCCGAGCCCCGTGAACGCGGGAACCATCACCACGCCTGCGGAGTCCTCCACGGTTGCCGCCAGCGGACCGACCTCGGAGGACTTCTCGATGATTCCCAGTCCGTCGCGCAACCACTGGATCAGGGCGCCGCCCATGAACACGCTGCCTTCGAGGGCATATCGCATCGCCTGCTCGCCCACCTGCCACGCCGCCGTCGTCAGCAGCCTCGACCCGCTGGGCACCACGCGTTCACCCGTCTGCACGAGGAGGAAGCAGCCCGTCCCGTAGGTCGTCTTGGACTCGCCGGGCACGGAGCATCCCTGCCCGGCCAGCGCCGACTGCTGGTCGCCGATCACGCCGAGGATCGGAACGTCGCCACCGAACAGTCGGCATCGGCCCGCCTCGCCGGCGCTCGGCACGACTTCGGGCAACAGGCCCATCGGGACTCCGAACAGCTCGCACAACGACTCGTCCCACGACCTCGTGTGGAGGTTCCAGAGCTGGGTGCGGCTCGCGTTGGACACGTCGGTCGCATGGGTGCGACCCTCGGTCAGGTTCCACAGCAGCCAGGCGTCGATGGTCCCGACCGCCAGCTCGCCGCGTGCCGCGCGATCGGCCGCGTCCGGCACGTGCTCGAGAAGCCACTGGATCTTCGACGCGCTGAAGTAGGGGTCGCAGGGGAGACCGGTCCGCTCGATCAGCCACGCCTCTCGACCGTCGCGGCGAAGACGATCGGTCCGGCCCGAGGTCCGACGGTCCTGCCAGACGATCGCCGGCGCGACCGGCACGCCGGTTGCACGATCCCAGAGAACCACCGTCTCCCGCTGGTTCGTCAGCCCCAGACCGACGATCGACGTGGGCGCGACACCGCTCGCAGCCAGCGCCGCCTCGGCGGCCTCGTGCTGACTGCGCCAGACCTCCATCGGGTCCTGCTCCACCCATCCGGGCCGCGGGTAGGTGCAGGCGAACTCCCGCCGGGCGTCCCCGAGGGAGCGACCAAGTCGCCCGTCGTCGAACTCGAAGACGACCGCACGGGAACTCGTGGTGCCCTGATCGAGGGCGAGGATCGCGGCGGGAGCCACCGGCATGTTCCTACATCGCCGAACCGAGGCCCATCAGACGCCGCCAGGTGCTGATCTGACCGAGGTGCATCATGACGTGGTTGTTGACGAGAAAGTTCACCGCGACCCCGACCGTCGGGAACATCTCCTTCATTCGACCCTCCATCGGGTTGTCCGCGGCGAAGGTCTCCGTCGACGTGGCGCGAACCGCGTCGAGCACGGTCTTCGAGTGCTCGAGGAAGTACGGAAGCAGCACGTCCTTGCCGGGATAGCGGCCGTCCTGCTCGACGCAGGGCGCCCCATCCTCGAAGGTGGGAATCTCGAACGGCGGCGCCACGCAGAGATCCGAGCGGCCCACGAGTTCCAGCGACTTGTTCAGATAGATCCCGAGGTGGCCGACCACGAACGCCGGGTGGTTGACGTCGGCATGGGGAAGGTGGGCGAAGCTCTCCGCGGGAATCGGCTCGAGAATGGCGCCGGCATAGCCGACGGTGGCGTCGCCGCAGGCTGCGATGGCGAGGGCGAACGGATCGATGGCGGTGGTGGACATGGATCGACTCCGAGAGAGGAATTCGAGAACCGCCCGCCTTGCAGGCGACCTGGCCACAGTAGGTCCTCCCGGTGCGACCGTCGACGACGCCTCGCTTGAAGCAACGGACGGCCACCGACGGGAAGTGCGATTCGGCCGAAGGTCGACCTCCGTCGACCGACCGCTACGCGCCGACGTAGCGAGCGTGGATCGCTCGGGCCCGCTCGGTCTCCACGGTGCCACGGACGATGCTTCGACCATCGATGAAGACGGTCAGTTCGAGCGGATCGCCTTCGTCGCCACACTCGGCCCGCAGGACGCCTCGAATCAGGCCCGACTCGCGGTGGAACTCTCCGTGCGGACCGAGGCGAGCGTGCAGGGAATCCAGATCCAGGGCCGCCCGAGACGCGGGGCGCACCTGCACCGCATTCCTCCCGCAAAGCACCGCGGTCTCCGCGCGGCCGCGTCCCTCGAGGAACTCGAACCGTCGGCGGCCACAGCAGGGGCATGCGGGATCCGGGCGATCGATCGTCTCCACGCAGGCGAATCGCCCCTGCCAGGGATCGATCGACCAGAGTCCGCGCTCGACCCTGTTCGTCGCGCCGACCAGGATCTTGATCGCCTCGGTCGCCTGCCGCGCGGCCACCATCGCCGTCACCATCCCAAGGACACCGGCGGTGTCGCAGGTGGGACTCGATCCCGCCGTCGGCGGCTCCGGGAACACGCAGCGAAGACACGGCGTGGCCTGCTCGGTCCCGATGCGGACGCGGTCCGACGTCCGAGTGGCCCTCGAGTCGGTGGCCGGCAGCACCGTCATCGAGAGGCCCACGGTGCCGACCGCGCCGCCGTACAGGTAGGGCACACCGGCCTCGACGCACGCGTCGTTGAGCAGGTACCGGGTCTCGAAGTTGTCGAGACCATCCACCACCACGTCGGCCTCGCCGACGTAGCCGCGCACGCCTTCGGCATCGAGGTCGTCGACCCATCCGCGGATCCGCAACGAGGAGTCGATCTCGCGCAGGCGGTCGCGGGCCGCTTCGGCCTTGGCCCGCCCAGCCTTCGCGTCGGCCTCGGTGTAGAGGGTCTGTCGCTGAAGGTTGGTCGCCTCGACGACGTCGCGATCGACCAGTGAGAGCGAACCCACCCCCGCCCGTGCCAGAAGCTCGGCGGACACCGTGCCCAACGCCCCGCAGCCCACGATCAGCACGGACGACTCGGCCAGTCGTCGCTGCCCGTCGTCGCCGATCATCGGCAGCAGGCGCTGGCGGTGGTGTCGATCGCCGATCGGGGCCGGTTCGCTCATCGGTCGCGATGGTAGTTCCGCGCGACGGCCTTCCGAACGGCGGACCTGCCCGCAACGGCATGCTCTTCCGCATCGATTCGGCAACGAGGCCGTCGAGGGCCCCAGACTGTGGGCATGATTCCGATCTGCCTTCTGCTGATGCTCGGAGTGGTCGCGCCGCCGGTGCCGCCGGTCGAAGCCCGTGCCGGGCAGGCGCCGGACGCGATCGAGACCAGGCTTGCGGAACGTCGTCGGGTCCGACGCGTCGAGCGACTCGAGCGGGAACTGCGGCAGTACGTGTCACGCCGGATCGCACGGATCGACTCGCCATCCTCGTCCTCGATGGCGACCTGGCTCCGGTCCCGGGCCGACGATCTTCAGGTCGATCCAGCGGCGCTACTGCCATCGGCGCTTCGCCGCATGGCCTCCGACCCGAGCGTCGACCTGTGGTGCCGAGCCGCGGTGCTCGAACTCGGGAGTCCGCCCCCGCCCGACCTCGACGATCTTTCCGGCACGCTTGCGGAACTGCCCCGCTATCCACCGAATCCGGCGGCGGGAGTCCTGATCGAACGATGCCGACGGCTCGGTGGAGCCACGCCGCGCTTCGACGGCCATCGACACCGGCGACTGGCAACGCGACTTCGGAGACTCCTCGACGCGCGGGAGGGCCTCGAGTCGACTCGGGAGGCGGTCGTCCGAACTCGTCGGGCGGCTCGCCGAGCCCTGCAGGACATGGATCCGACCGTGGCCGTCGCGGCCGTCGCCGTCTTCGACGCGCTCGAGGTCGAAGCGAGACTCCGAAGCGGATGGCCGCTGACCGAGGGCAAGCGAACGCTTCGGGCGAGTCTCGAGATCGCCTCCCGTCGTTCATCGCCATGGCACTGCGAGATCCGGAGGGCCATCGAGCGCCTGCCCGTGGCCGCCACGGCCGCACTCGTCGCCATGCACGAGTCCACCGGAGGGTCGATCCAGTTGGAGATCTCCAGAGTGTCGGTCTCGCCGCGCGACGTGGAGGCGTGGCTGTCCATGCTTCCCGCCAACACGCTTCCCGCCAAGGTTCGCGGCCGGGCTTGCGGTCAGCCGCCCGATCCGGGATTGGGTTCGGATGTTTCGGCGGCCGTCGAGGTGGACCCGTCCTCGACCTCGCCGCTGGAGAGTCCCAACGATGGAACGATCCGCCTCATGGTCTCCCATTGCGACTCGTCGAGATCGCTCGCGAATCGCTTGGCGATCTCCCGAGCGATCGCCTCCCGCCGTGACGCTGCGGCATCGCCGATCCGCGCAAGCAGCGCCACCCACGCGCCGGGGTCGGACTGCCGCGACGCCGCCGCGTCGAACTCCGCGGCGAGAACCAGCGCCTCGAAGAGCAGCGGCCCAAGGCGTTCGGGCGCCAACGGCAGCTGGGGCCGGACGATCTGCACGGCGTCGGCGGGCTGCGAGGCGTCGATCAGCAGACGACCCAGACGCTCGACCGCCTCGATGCGGGCCTCCGTGGCCAGTCCCGAGTCGCCGGGCGCATCGACGACTCGTCGCAAGCCGCGCCGCCGCAGCGCCGAAGACACCACCGGCGTGGAGTCGGCAAGCAGGCGATCCGCGACGGAGACTTGGTCGAGGGGAACCGATTCGAGCAGACGGGTCACGACGCGCTCGAAGTCCGCGGAGGACTCGGGGGATCTCGAGACGACCAGAAGAGTCTCGAGCGCCTCGAGCGGCGCCTGCCCATCGACGATCGCCGAGGCGAGCGCCGGATACACCACCGGATCATCCGATCGCTCGCGCAGTTCCGCGATTCTTCCGCGACGCCCCCATCCGTCGGCCACCGCACGGCGGAGGCGAGGATCTTCCGATCCCAGCAGCGTCCGAAGTCGTTCGTCGTCCATCTCCCCACCGGCGATGGCGAGCAACTCGGCCATCACCGGCGACGCCGCCTCGTCGAGGCGCGTCCTCGCCGCGGACGCCGCTGCGAAGGTCCACGCCCCCGCTTCCGCTCCGGCAGCGTGCATCCGAACCAGCGCCCGCGCCGCGGCATCGGCGGTCGCGGCGTCGCCGAGGCGAATCACCACCGCATCCATGGTGCCGGCATCGGGGACGCCCATCATCGCCTCGAGATACGCGCCGGCGGCGACCGGATCCCGCTCGTCGCGCAACCGAGTGGACACCAGTTCCAGAACCCGATCGGGCGAAAGGGTCCCCACCAGCGACGCCGCCTTCGCGCGAAGCGACGGCGACCGATCGTCGAGCAGCCGCTCGATCGCCGGGGGGATGCCGGGATCGTCGATCCGGTCGCCGTTTCGAAGCATCCTCTCGATCTGCTCGACGGCAAGGCGTCGCAGGCCTTCGAAGTCGTTCTCGAGAAGGCGAAGGATCCGCTCCTGCCTCGCCGCGGAGTCCATTCCAAGCAGCAACTCGCCGTGGACCTGCCTCAACTGCTCGACGGCGCGGTCGGCGAGTGTTCGTGCCGTACGCCGATCCCGGTCGGCTCGTTCGAGCCTCGCGGCCAGCGTCTCGGCCCTCTGCTCGCAGGTCGCTTCAAGCAGTTCCTCCCCGCCCGCCGCCCACCAGGCTCGCCAAGCGTCGGCGGCGTCTCCGAACGGCATGCCGCTCAGACGACGCAACGCCTCGAACGCAGAGGTGCGCAGATCCTCCGCGTCGTCGGACTCCGCGACGTCCATGAGGGTTTCTGCGGCCAGCGGGGTCGAGAAGCCGCCGAGCAGTTCGACGGCGTTGCCGCGAAGATCGCCCGACACCGTCTGATCCTTGATCAGTTCGACCAGCAACGCATCCATGCCCGGGCCCGCCAATCCAAGCAGGACGATCCACGCGGGCCGATCGGCGGGCGTCGCTTCAGCGGCCGCGAGGGCGATGGCGTCCGCGAGTTCGGGGGCCTCGACCGGGGCGTTCGCAAGTGCCGCCACGAGACCGGCCCGCACCGCCTCGACCGACTCCCCGAACAGGGCCCGCACCGCAGCGCGACCTGCGGGCTGGGGGTCCTTGAGCAGACGTGTCAGGGCGACGCGGCGAATCTCGAGAGGGTTGGTCGGGTTCTCCGCCACTCCGCGAAAGAACGCCGCATCCGTGCCGATGGCTTCCTGACCCGGAGGGGCGACCTGTCCGGCCAGGACCGGCTGAACGATCCCAAACAACGCTCCGATGCCGCAGACCGTCAGCAGGTGGCAAGTCCCCGACCGCAGGCGATGCCGCCCCGGCCGATTCCGCTCGGGCGATCCGCACGCCGAACGAGGCTTGGATGCCGGGATCATGAGGAGCATGGAGGGCATGAGAGACATGGATCGGCAGGTCGGCGCCACGCGATTCGATTGGACACGCCCCGATTCGCTTCCCCGCCGGGTCGGGTCGACGGTGGTCCCTGAACCGAAGCCGGCCGCAGACCGAAACTCGATTCGACATCGGCTCGGAGCGTGGCATTTCGTTCGACGACCCCGACGAATTCGCTTGCCGCGTCCCGTGCACGCTCCTTGAATGGTAGAACCTCAACGCGACGTGGGTGGCAGGCATCGCCGTCCCGGTCTTCGGCGTCGAGACCGCCCCGATCCGACCGCATCTCCGACCGCACCTTCGAACCCGCCTTCGAACCCACCTTCGAGCCCCGGAAGCACCCCGCATGAACGAGTGGCGACCCGCCGATGAACACGTCGAACGGGCGGTCGAACTCTTTCACCGTGGCCGATGGACCGAGGCGGCTCGCGAGTTCCGTCAGGCCCTCGATCTCGAACCCGAGCGAGGAGACTGGCAGTTCAACCTCGGCCTGACCTTGGAGGCTGCAGGCCGCCACGGCGAAGCGAGGGCGGCGTTCGAGGCCGCAGTCGAACTGATGCCCGACGACATCGAGCCACGCCTGGCGCTTGGCAGCGTGCTGCTCGCTCTGGATCGCCCCGAGGACGCCCTGACGGTGTTCGAGGCGGCCTCGGCGGTGGATCCCCAACATGAACTCTCCTTCGCGAAGCGCATCGAGACGCTTGCCGAACTCGGACGCCACGACGAGGCCGAAACCGTCTACTACCTCGCGCAACACCACCTCGAGGAGTTGCCTCGCTGCCTGAAGGCGATGGGCGAGAGCCTGCTCGACCGAGGCATCCTGGACCGCGCCGGATGGTGCCTCCGCGAGTCGCTCCGGCAGGACCCGACGATCCCAGGCGTCCGCTCCCGCCTCGCCGAGGTTCTCGCGGCGACGGGTCGACCCAACCGAGCGGTCCAGATGTTCCTCCAGGAGTTGCGAGACGATCCCGGCGGCATCGACACGCTGCTGCGGTTCGGTCGCCTCCTCGGCGAACTGCGCCGCGACGCCGAGGCGGCAGAGAAGTACCGCCGCGTCCTCGAACTGGACACCGCGAACGCCGAGGCCCACTGGCGTCTCGGTGAACTTGCGGCCCGCTCCTCGAGACACGCCGAAGCGGCCGCGGAGTTCGAACTCGCGGCACAGCTTGATCCCGAACGGTCCGGGGCCCAACTCAGGTTGGCCGAGGCCCGCCTCCGCGTGGGAAGGGTCGAAGAGGCACGCCGGGATCTGCTCGACCAGGGTCGCCGCCTTCGCGAGACGGCCCGGGACCGGCTCGATCGAGTCCAGCAGGGCGACCACGGGTCGGATCCCGCGATGCTCGAGCTCGCCTCGCGAACCTGCGAGCTGCTCCTCGAGGTCGGGCAGCCCGCCGAGGCGGTCGAAGTCCTCTCGGAGTTCGGGACCGAACTCCGAAACGACCCCGATCGCCTGCGTCTGCTGGCCTTGGCGAACTTCGACGCCGGGCACGTTGCGGAAGGCTGTGCCATCAGTCGACGGGTGCTTCGACTCGAACCGAACTGCGTCGCCTCGATGCACAACCTCGCCCTCGCGGCCCAACGCGGTGGTCACCGACGCCTTGCCTGGGCGTGGTGGCGTCGAGGAACCCGCCTTGCCCCGGAAGACGAGGGTCTTCGCCGCGTGCGTACCCGCCTTGTGCTGGACGAGATCGCCCACGGCATGGACCTGATCGTGACGACGATCCAGTCGGTGCTGGCGCCCTTCGTGCGATCGGTCCGCCACGGCCTTCGTGCCTTGACGGCCCCCACCTCGAGGCGCTAGGCCGTCGGGATGGCACCGATCATGTCGGGGGAGCGTCTCGTCCGTGGATCGGCATCGACACACTCGAGCCCCTGCCCGACCTCGTGGACGCAAAAACACCGCAGGCATGGACCTGCGGTGCTCGAACGAGATCTCGAATCGTCCAGCGGGTCTCGATTCAGAGCGTCGCGCTGGTGTAGGGCAGCAGGGCCATGTAGCGGGCCCGCTTGATGGCCCGGGCGATCTGCCGCTGCTCCCACGCGGAGGCCTGCAGCCGCCGACGGCTGTAGATCTTTCCGTTGGGGGTCATGAGGCGTCGAAGGTCCTCCACGCTCTTGTAGTCGACGAACTTGCGACCGGAGACCGCAGCGGAGTGGGGGATCGTGGGGGAGGACTGGAACTGGCTCATGGAGTTGTCGCCTGGACCTGAGGAAACGCCCCGACTTGGACCGGACGGCCGGAGTCGAAGCGAAGGGACTGAAGGGACCACCCGACGAGGGTGACCGCGACGAGCCCCACAGGGTAGCGGGTTGTCGGTGTTTGGCGAGGCCCCGCCCGTGACTTCGAGGGGGATTCCGGCCCCGGACCCCCGATCGAGCGGCAGGCGACGCCCGGCCCCGGAACAGCTCGACGTCGTCCGAAGACGGGGAAATCCCGGTCTTGTCCGCGCATCGCTGCATCCCTCGTTCATGGTGAAGGGTGGAACGCTCGAGCCCGCCGAGGGCGTATCCCAAGTTCGACCCGACGTTTGCCGCTCGGGGCGCGTCGCCCAGCCGTAGCATCGCCGACCGGTCGGGGCCGGTCCCTCGCCGCAATCGGACCGGAGCAATCTGCGAAAGATGACCCCCCCACCGACGTCCATCGACCTGGTGATCCGGATCGGAGACGCCCCACCTCCAGCCTCGGCGATCGAGCGTTGGTCGACGGCGACCTGGTCCCACCATGCCGACCCCTTCGAAGGACTCGTCGAACTGGGGCGCCGACGGTTCGAGGTTCGGGCCCAGCAGAACTGGTCCGCGGATCCCACGACGCGGATCGCCGTCCTCGTCACCCTGCGGGAGGGCGCCGCGGAGTTGGTGGCGGCACTGGCGTCCCACCTTTCCTCACTCGATCTCTGGACATCCACGCCCGAGGCCGGCCTGATCGAGATCGTCGCGGACGACGTGGCGCGTTCCAAGAGACTTGCCGTCCCGGCCGACGAGTCGTCCGACTCCGAACGGCGACCCGCTTCGGATCCGTCCCCGGCCTCGCGAACCGTCAGTTCGGACGAGATCCGCATGTTGCTCGGAGACGCCGAAGACGAAGCGGATCCTCGGAAGGACGAGTCATGAGTGCTTCGCGTGCTCGAACTCCGCGTGGCCGAGTGCTTCTCGTCGGCGATGACGAGATCGTCGCGGAACTCGCCCGACGCTGGCCGAACGCGACGAGCTGTCCCGGTCCCTTCGACGCCCTCGCACGGGTGATCGCCGCCCCCGCACGCGAACCGATCGTCGCGATCGCCATCGAGACGTCGGGCGACTCGGATCGGATCCGCCGGAACGGTCGACTGGGCGACAGCGTGGAGGCGCTCGATCCGTCGATCGAAGTGCTGCATTGGGCACGCCACGGCACCGGCGCAGATCTTCCAGACGGCACAACCGCGACGCTGATTCGGGACGCGGCCTCTCTTCATGCCGAACTGGTCAATCGTCTGGGCTGGCCGGCCGAAGAGCTCTCCGAAGCGGCCGCGGAGCTGCCTGAGAAGTCGATCGGCGAGGCCGATCCCGACCCGGCACCAGAGCCTTCGCCGCCGATCCATGAGCCCATGACCGCCACCCTCGAGACCCCCGTCCCCGTCGCCGAACGCGGTCACGCTGCGCCGACGGTCGAGACGATTCGACAGGCCCGCGGCCCCCTGGGCGATCTCGATCTCGTCGAGGCGGTGCTTGCCGGCGGCGATCGACTGGGCGGCACCGCGATCGCTCTGCTTCGCGAACGCCTCGGTTCGAGCGACCTGGAACTGCTGCCGCCCACGCCTCCTCCGGGAGATCGCGGACGCTCCGCGGTGGAGGTGCGGGACCGCGAGACGCGCTTGGGCTGGCTCGCGAGCACCTCCATCCCAGCGGCGGCGCTGGCCCCGTGGGCGGGCTGGATGGCGACGTGGATGAGGCTCGACGCCTCGCACGCGGAACTGCGCCGACAAGCCCTCACCGACGAGTTGACCGGTGTCGGCAATCGGCGAGCCTTCGAACAGACCCTCGCGAAGACCCTCGCCGATGCTCGTCCACGCCGGCGGCCGGTGACGTTGATGGTCTTCGACATCGACAACTTCAAGACCTACAACGACCAGCACGGTCACGAGGCGGGAGACGAGGTCCTTCGCGAGACGGTCCAACTCCTGCGATCCACGATTCGACGAGGGGATCACGTCTTCCGGATCGGCGGGGACGAGTTCGTGGTGATCTTCTCCGACCCCGACGGCCCCCGCGCCGCCGGCACCACCCCCATCGAGTCGGTCGAGGACGTCGTGCACCGATTCCAGGCGCAGGTCACGCGACTGCGGCTTCCCGCCCTGGGCCCCGACGCGCCCGGCACCGTCACCGTCAGCGCCGGACTCGCGACGTATCCGTGGGACGGGCTCGAACCGCGAACGCTGCTCGCCCACGCCGACCAGCTCTCCCTGAAGAGCAAGCGGGAAGGCAAGAACCGCATCACCTTCGGTCCCGGCGCCCGAGAGCACCTCGAACGACGTTGAACGTCACATCGAATCGATCATGAGCCGTCGCACCCTCGTCATCTCGGATCTCCACCTCGGCCGCGGAGGCATCGACCTGCCTCGCGCGCTCGAGCCGGTGATCGCCGAGGCGGACGAACTCGTGCTCAACGGCGACGTGGCGGAACTGCACCTCCCCGATCATCGCGACGACGCGGCCCGAGGCGTCGAGAGCCTGCGACGCCGCGCGGAACGACTGGGCATCGGCATCACCTTCCTTGCCGGAAACCACGACCCGCTGATCGGGCCGCGACGACATCTTCATCTCGCCGACGGCGCGATCTTCGCGACCCACGGCGATGCGGTCCATCCCAGCCTTGCACCGTGGAGTCCGTCCGCATCCGCGCTGCAGGAGGCCTACCTCAGTCGACTGGAGTCGTTTGCGCCGCAGGAGCGATCTCGCCTCGAGTCGGTGCTCTCGGCAAGCCGTGACGCGGCCAGTCGGGAGTGGGAGCGAAACGCGCTGTCCCGTGGGTCCGGACGCCCATGGCGACTGTTGTCCCGTCCGCTGGCCCTCCTTCGAATCAGTCTCTTCTGGCGGGAGTATCCGGGCCTCGTCGCCGACTTCGCGCTGCGGCACGCCCCCGAGGCGAAGTTCGTGCTGGTCGGCCACTCCCACCGCCCCGGAGCCTGGCGGATCGGCGAGCGGACCATCCTCAACACCGGCGCATTTCGGGTGCCGCACCAGCCCCACGCGGTGCTTCTCGACGACACCTCGATCGCGCTGGTACGGCTCGTCCGCTCGGGCCGCCGCTATCGCCTCGCGGCCCCGTCTTCCGAACGACACTGGTCGTTGCCCACGCCCGAACGGACGGCCGCAAGGGCCTTCGAGGGCAGTCGACGCCCCAGCACTTCACCGATCGCCGAGGAGGCCGCCGCCACGTCGGCGAGGCTCGCCCCGGTCTCGATGCCGCTGCGGGCGCACACGTAGAGCAGGTCCTCGGTCGCGAGGTTGCCGCTGGCGCCCGGGGCGAACGGGCATCCCCCGAGGCCGCCGCAGGAACTGTCGAATCGAGTCACCCCGCGATCGATCGCGGTCATGACGTTGGCGATCGCGGTGCCTCGGGTGTCGTGGAAGTGCAGCGCGATCCGAGATGGATCGATCTCGGCCCCGACCGCGTCAAGCACCCGATCGACGTCGCGCGGGACCGCGACGCCGATGGTGTCGGAGACGTCGATCTCCGAAGCCCCGGCATCGACGAGTTCGCGGGCGAGCGAGGCCACCCGCGTCGGATCGACCTCGCCCTCGTCGGGGCAGCCGAACGCGCAGCTCACGTAGGCCCGGACCGGCCGCGAGGCGCCGGCGGCGATCTCGAAGACCGGCTCGAACCGGGCGAGGCTCTCCGCGATCGAGGCGTTGGTGTTGCGCCGGGAGAAGGACTCGCTCGCCGAGGCGAAGACCGAGAGGAGATCGGCTCCCGCTTCGATCGCCGCCTCGGCCCCCCGCCGATTGGGGACCAGCGCCGAATACACCACGCCCTCGCGGCGACGCATCCGACGGAAGACCTCCGCCGATTCCGCCATCTGCGGAACCAGCTTGGGATTCACGAACGCGCCGACCTCGATCTCCGGCAGACCTGCCGCGGCCAAGGCCTCGACCAGGGCCACCTTCGCCTCGACGGGGACCTCCCCCGCCTCGTTCTGCAGGCCGTCCCGCGGACCGACCTCGAGGATGCGAATCGAGTTCGGCATCACCATCGCTCCTCGCTGGAGGTCTCCTCGGCCTCGCGCTCGCGAGTGCGGCGGTGCTCCCGGTGGATCAGGACACCGCCGACGATCGTTCCCACCAGGAGCACCAGCGTGATGGCCCCACCGGCGACGAACAGCACCCATTCGCCTCCCGACGCCGCGCCGATGCCTCCCGGATCGGCGCTCATGCGGACTTCCCTTCGGACGAGGTTGCGCCGAAGAACCGCAGCGGCGCGACCGTCGCCTTCGACTGACCGCCCTCGGCGTTGACGAGCAGCGTGGTCCCAACACGCGCGTGGGCGGTCTTGACCATCGCAAAGGCCACCGGCGCGGCGCCGAGCATCGGACTTGGGGTGCTGCTGGTGACGCCGCCGATGCACGGTCCCATCGCGTGGTCCTCGATCGAGAAGACCTGCGAACCCGCCACCGGCAACGCCTCGCCGTCGATCCGCAGTCCGACCAGCATCTGCTTGGGCTGGCCGAGCGACTCCATGCGTGCGACGACCTCCTGCCCGAGGTAGCAACCCTTGGTGAAGCTGACCCGGTCGCGCAGCACTCCGGTCTCGTGGGGAAGGTTGTCCGGACCGAAGTCCACGTTGAACAGCGGCGTCCCGGACTCGATGCGGGCGACGTTGAAGGCCAGCCACCCCACGGGCCGAACCTGACCGCCGCTTCCGCCGGCTCGAACCAGTTCATCCCAGACCGCACCCACCGTCGAACGCGGCACCACCACGGAGACGCCCGCGGACCCGGTCCAGTCGAGACCGGACAGGAGGCAGTCGACGCCGGCGATCGAATGCACCGCGCAGCGACCCGGAAGCGGCGGAGCCGAACCCGAGACGCGTTCCACGACCGTTCCCGTGCGAGGGCCGAGCAGCCATAGATGCTGGTGGTCCTCCGATGCGTCGACGACCTCGGCGTCCTCGGCGACGAGGAACCTGCCCAGCGACTCGGCGGCTGCCGAGGCGGAGTGGATGTCGAGTTCGGCGACGGCCGCGTCGCCACGCTCGGCAAGCCGAAGGTCGGCGTCGATTCGTCCCTTGCGATTCAACCAGAACGCCTCGGCGGATCGGCCTGCTTCGAGATCCTTCAATTCGGCGGTCAGCATGCGATTGAGGAAGTCCCGACGCTCGTCGCCGGCGATCAGCAGGGTGCCTCGATGGTTGGCGTCGAAGATGCCGCAGCCGCTGCGGATGGCCGCGTACTCCAACTCCACGGGACCGGCGCTGGCGAGGATCTCGCACTCGATCGCGTCTTCGGTGCCCGGGCCGTAGGGCAGAAGATCGATCTCGGCCGCCACCGCCTCCTTCGCCGCCGTCGGACCGCGAGCCGCGGAGATCGCCTCCCGCCGCCGGGCGAACTCCTCGCCGACGAAGTCGGCGATGCGCTCCTGCAGCGGACTGCGTCGGACTCGATGCCGTTCCGTCGCCGCCGCGGAGTCCGACTCGATGGGTCGATCGCTCATGTCCGGATCGTACGTCGCTTCCGGGCGACGATTGCAGGTGACGATCCACTACCATTGAGCGTTCACCCGAACGAATCCCCCTCGATTCAGCACGAGACCACCCGCCATGAACATCGACCTGCTTCGACGCCTCTGCGAGACTCCCGGAATCCCCGGTCGCGAGGACCGCGTCCGCGCCGTGATCGCCGAGGAGATCGAGGGCCTCTTCGACGAGGTCACCACCGACGCGATGGGCTCGCTGATCGCGACCCGCCGGCCGACCGGCGGCCGCAAGGGCCGCGGCGGACAGAAGGTCCTGCTCGCCGCCCACATGGACGAGATCGGGTTCTTCGTTCGCGACATCGACAGCAAGGGGTTCCTCTGGCTGAACCCCGCGGGCGGGTTCGACACCCGAAACCTGTTCTCGAGGCGGGTGCGGGTCTGCACCGCCAAGGGCGACTTTCTGGGGGTGATGAATCCGGGCGGCAAGCCGATCCACATCTCCTCTCCGGAGGAGCGGAACAAGGTTCCCGGCGTCGAGGAGTTCTTCATCGACTTGGGCATGCCGGCGGCGGAGGTCGCCAGGAAGGTCCAGATCGGCGACATGGTGGTGATGGAGGAGCCGTTCCTCGACCTGCCGGACAAGATCGCTTCGAAGGCGATCGACAACCGCTTCGCCTGCTGGTGCGCCATCGAGGCGATCCGGAAGATCTCGAAGGCCCGGGCCCGCGGCAAGCATGCCGCGGAGATCACCGTCGCCTTCACCGTGCAGGAGGAAGTCGGCCTTCGAGGCGCACAGACCGCCGCGAACGCCGTCGGCGCGGACATCGGCGTGGGCCTCGATGTCACCCTCGCCTGCGATACCCCGGGCGTTCCCGACCACCAGCGGGTCTCGAGACAGGGCGAGGGCGCCGCGGTCCTGATTCAGGACTCCTCGATGATCGCCGACGCCGGCCTCATCGACGACGTCTGCGGCATCGCCCGCCGACACCGCATCCCCCACCAGCGGGCGATCCTGCCCCGCGGCGGACAGGACGGCGCAGCGATCCAGCGGTCCGGTCGCGGCGCCCGATGCATCGCGATCTGCGCGGGCACCCGCTACATCCACACCGTGACCGAGACCGCCGACAAGAAGGACCTGCAGGCGACCGTGGACCTGCTCGCGGCCTGGCTGCCGACGATCTCCTGAGTCGAGTCCGTCAGCGGAACGATCGCGTCGATCGGGCTCGACGCCCGTCGACCAGTTCCCGAACGATCTCCCCGATCCGGGCCGCTCCGTCGAGGGAGGGCCGCGTTCGCAGACGTTGCCGCATCGCCTCGATCTCGCCCGCATCGCCGAGCAGCCTCAGGCACGCAGGACCGATCGACTCGAGATTGGCCCCGGGCTCGATCCGATCCTCGGCGATCACCGCCCCGCCCGCGGCCACCAGGGGCGCCGCGTTCAGCCACTGATGGCGATCGCGGTGATGGGGGTAGGGCACCAGCACGCTCGGCACCGCGTTCAATCCGATCTCCGCAACCGAGTTCGCACCCGCACGACTGATGGCGAGTGTCGCCGCGCCCCACGCCTCGCCCATCGAGTCGATCGTGGCGACCACCGTCGCCGGAATCCCCGCCTCGCGATACGCACGCTCGACGTCGCCGCTCTCGCCGCCGGTCAGGTGGAGGACCTGCCAGCCGTCCAGATCCGACGGCGATCTCGCCACCCAGGCGATCATGAAGCGGTTGATGCTGGTCGCGCCGTGACTCGCTCCCGTGACCAGCAGGGTGGGACGACCGGGATCGAGAGAGAAGTTCCTTCGGGCATCCGCGGCCGATCCCGCAGCCAGAGCGGAGCGTCGCACCGGCGGCCCCACCACCTCCGAGAAGCGTCGATCGCCCTCGACCTCGACCGCCGAGACCACCCGATCCGCCCGCCCGGCGACGAACCGGTTGGCCCGGCCGGGCCGAGCGTCGAGATTCGCAAGCAGAACCGGAACGCCCAGACGCCGCGCCGCGAGCACGCCGGGCACGCTCGCGAAGCCGCCGACGGCCACCAGGAGTTCGCTGCGATGGTCTCGAAGCGCCGACCTCGCCTCCGCAACCGCCTTTCGATGGCCTCGCAGGAATCGCAGCAACCCCACGGGAGTCGGGCGAAACGGCTGCGCCGACAGCGGGACGTGGGCAAGACCTGCCCGCTCGAGCCACGTGTGGTCGATGGGTCGATGCGAGCACAGCACCACCGCATCGAGGCCGGGCGACGAGATCGCGAGACGCTCGGCGATCGCCATCGCCGGCACCAGATGCCCGCCGCTGCCTCCGCCCGCGAAGGCGACTCTCCAGGGATCGGGGGCCATCCCGCTCACGCCACCGCATCGAGGAGGGGCGACGCCGCGATCCGTGGCGGTTCCGACTCGTTCTCCGCGGCGCTTCGCGCGGTTCGCTCGATCGAGATGAGGATCCCCAGGGAGAAGGCCGTCAGCACCCACCCGGTGCCTCCGTGGGAGACCAGCGGCAACGCAATGCCCTTGGTTGGAGCCAGACCCGTCACCACCAGCACGTTCATGAGCGCCTGGAACCCGATCGTCAGCAGGATTCCCAGCCCCAGCAGGCGATGGAACGCCGGCGGACGAAGGCGGGCATCCGAGGGCGCGATGATGGCCATGCCCGACCAGAGCAGCGCCACCAGCAGCGCGACCACGATCGCAGCGCCGGCGAGGCCCAACTCCTCGCAGACGATGGCGAAGACGAAGTCGGTCGTCGCCTCGGGCAGGTAGCCGAACTTCTGGATGCCCTGGCCGAGCCCGCGACCGGCGATGCCGCCGCCGGCGATCGCCGAGAGCGACTGGATGATGTGGTAGCCGATGCCCTGCGGATCCTCGAAGGGATCTCGCCAGGCGAGCAGCCGCTGGATTCGGTAGGGACTGTGCAGGATCGCGGCCGCGACCGCCCCCCCGCCGACGGGAATCAGCAGCGCGAGGTGCCTGAGCTTGACGCCGGCGATCGCCAGAACCACCACCCCGACCCCGAGGATCAGGACCGCGGTGCCGAGATCCTCGACCCCGACGATTCCCGCCACCAGAAGCAGGGCGAACATCGGGGGCACGAACCCCCGTCGGAACTCCCGAATCCTCGGCCCCGACGCGACGCACCACCATGCCACCAGGACCGGCATCGCCCACTTGGCGATCTCGCTGGGTTGGAAGTTGAAGCCGCCGATCTCGACCCATCGACTCGCGCCGTTGACCTCTCGACCGATGCCGGGCAGGTAGACCGCGGCAAGCAGCGCGAGCATCGAGATCGCAAGCGCAACCAAGGCGGCCGGCGGCCTTGCCGAGGCGACCGGACCTCCCGGCAGGACCGCACAGGCGTCTGCCCGCCCTCCCCCGATCAGGCGGAGCGGCAAGAACATCCCCGACACCAACGCAAGCACCGCCAGCAGGGCGTACAGGGTGGGGCGTCCCCAGAGAAGGTTCGCCGCGGTGATCGGTCCGGCCGCGGGGTCGTCGGCCAGCGCCGCGGCGGACTCGCCGACGCTGCGGGCGAGCCACACCGAGTTCACCATGATCACGCCGACGATGAGGAGGGCGAGCGTCGCCAACACGACGCCCTGGCCGGGCCGAAGCATGCAACGCCTATCGGTCGAGACCGCCCCGCGTCCTCGAATCGCGGGTGCGAAGCGTCCCGACCGCCGTAGACTCGCCGCATGGACCTGACGACCGGCGAGCTGATCGTCCTTGGCGTGGTCGCCTTCGTGCTTGCGGTGATCGTGGCGGTCTACATGATCGTCGTCCGCCGCAAGGGCTGGATGTAGTCCCGGGACGGCGAAGGACCTCGGCCATGCGCGTCTTCCTCGAAACCTTCGGATGCCAGATGAACGAGCTCGACAGCGAGCTCGTCCGCGGCCGCCTCGCGTCGCTTGGATACCGGTTCGTGGACGATCCGGACGCCGCGGAGATCGTCCTCTTCAACACCTGCGCGGTCCGTGACCACGCGGAGCAGAAGGTCCGCAGCCGAGTCGGCATCGTGGGCAGTCAGAAGCGAAACGGGCGGGAGGTGATCCTGGGCCTGCTGGGGTGCATGGCCGAGCGGGAGGGTCTGGAGATCCTCCAGAAGCACCCCCAGGTCGATCTCCTCTGCGGCCCCGGCGAACTGGACCGACTTCCGATGCTGCTGGACAACCTTCGCCGGACCTCGGCGGCGGATCGCAGCGAGCGGGTGGCCCTCGCGGGCAACCGCAGCCGCCGGACCGCGACTCTCGCCGCAGCCGAGGACGCCCTCGAGACCCTGGACCTCTCGCGAAGCTTCGACCCCGAGGGCACCCGTCGCCCCTGGTCGGCCTACGTGAGGATCACTCGGGGCTGCAACAAGTTCTGCACCTATTGCGTGGTGCCGGCGACCCGTGGCGCGGAGGTCCATCGCCCGCCCGATGCGATCGTCGAGGAGTGCCGGCAGCTGGTCGATCGAGGCGTCATCGAGATCACCCTTCTCGGCCAGACCGTCAACCACTACCGCTACACCCACGGCACCGCCCTCACCTTGGACGGCCGCGAGGCGCCGCAGGTCGGCCCCGGCCTGGCCGCCTTCCGAAAGGCGCCCCCCGCCGGCCAGCGGATCACGACCTTCGCGATGCTGCTCGCCCGCATCCACGAGGAGGTCCCAGGTCTGGAGCGACTGCGGTTCGTGACCAGCTATCCGCGGGACCTCGGCGAAGACGTCTTCGACGTGCTCGCGACCTGTCCTCGCATCTGCCGCTACCTCCACATGCCGGTCCAGTCCGGTTCGGATCGGATCCTGAAGGCGATGAATCGCGGCTACACCGTCGGGGAGTATCTCGAGACCGTCGATCGAGCCATCGAAAGGCTTCCGGACGTCTCGATCGCCGGGGACATCATCGTCGGCTTTCCCACCGAGACCGACGAGGACTTCGCGGCCACCGAGCGACTCATGCGACGAGTGCCGTTCAAGAACAACTTCATCTTCAAGTACTCCCCGAGGCCGGGAACCACCGCGTTCGATCGCCTCCCCGACGACGTCCCCGACGAACTCAAGCGGTATCGAAACAATCGACTCCTCGCCTTGCAGGCGGAGATCAGTCGCGACGTGCATGCGAAGGAGGCGGGGCGGTCCCTTGGCGTGCTGTTCGATCGCGTGGGCTCGGTGCCGATCGAGCGACGGGCGCCCGGTCCGGCGTCTGGGGGAACCGTTGAACTCCGAGTCGCGGGCCGATCGAGCGATTCGAGAACGCCGGAGTTCCAGACGCCGGTCCCGTCCGATCGTCGACGCTGGCAGGCGCTCGGCCGCACCGGCGGCGATCTGATCGTGGCGGTCGACGTGGAGAGCCCCGAGGCGGCGGAGTCGTTGCTCGGCACGGTCGCGACCGTGCACATCGATTCCGCAGAGTCCTTGTTGTTGCACGGCCATCTGCCGACCCCGGCGACAACCCCAATCCGTTGAGGCCGAACGCCTGCGCGGGCCTGCCGAACCCGTACTTCCGATCTCGTAAAGATTTCGTCACCTCCGGTCGGAATCGACTCTGTGTCGACCTTGGACCGCCTTCGGACGAATCGGCGCAAGTCCATGCATTCAAACATCTTGCAGCGACACCTCTGGTCTCGACCAGGTGGCACGTTCCCGCAGCAGGCCTCTCATGGCCGCCGACCTTCGTTCCGAACTCCAAGAATCCGCTTGACCCGGTAACTGATGGGATTACATTCCGAGATGAGGGATCCGGAGCACCGTGCGTCCGGAACATGGGACTGAGAGGCTTGCAATCGCGAGCTCTCGGAAAAGGGAGATTTACAAATGACTAGGAAGGGAGTTTGGGCCGCGGGCCTTGCTGGCACCGTCGTCCTTGCGAGCAGCGCGTCTGCGAGCTTTACCGGTTACGTGTTCGACAGCTATGCCAACGATTCGATGACCCACGCGATCATCGACGTCTACGCACAGTTCGACGACGCCAACGACACCGTGCTGAACGTGTTCAACTCGATGATCTCGACCTCTACGGGTGTCGCGTTCAACCACAACGACTTCAACACGCTCAGCGGTCTCGCCGGTGCGTGGAACGTCGTGCAGT
>JAFMML010000008.1 GCA_017859745.1 Planctomycetota bacterium | reverse complement strand
ATGGGCCGGGAAGGCTCGTGATGTGCATGAGGACGCCGGCGCGGCGCTGGTCGAGTGTCTCATGGACGCGTCGATCGGACCCGGTCGATGTGCTCATGCGGTCATGAACTCCCTTCAGGTCGAGAGGGTCGGGGCCGGGAGGTGGATCGTGGATGCCCGGCGGCCCTCCAGGCGAAGCCGAGCATCAATGCGTAGAGCGCGATCTCGGACATCGCGAAGTACCGGAAGAACGAGGATGGATCGTGGGTCGCCGCGCCCCAGGCGAGCACCGTGCTCGTCACGGCGAGCGCCACGAGTCGCCAGATCATGACGAGTCCGTTGTTGCTCGTGCCTCCGAAGGTCGTGCTGATCGATCCGACGACGAATCGAACCGCGATGGCGGGCATCATGATCTGGAGGAACTCGCCGGCGGGCCTCCACGACTCTCCGAACACCCAGGCGAAGAGCGTCGATGCGTGAAGAGTCAACACCAATGTCGGGATCGCCGCGAAGGCGGCCATGAGCATCATCACCTTCACCAGGTGGCCCCGGATGGACTCCCCGGAAGCGACCAGATCGACCACTCTGCGCAAGTGCACCCGCGACACCGCGTCGGAGAGGGCGTTCAATGGCAGCGTCGCGACGCGCATCAGCAGAGCGAACTGGCCGACGAGCGCGATGGGAAAGTGGGCCGCGAGCACCAGCATCGGAAGGGCCAGGGTGACACCGTGCAGCAGACCGCTGCTTGCGTTCACCAGCGGATAGCTGCGGTATCGACGCATCAGCGTCGTGCTGCGGAGATCCCAGCGGAGGACGGTGGCGATGGACCCCGGCTGTCGATGGGCGAGCATCGACGCGGAGGCGAGCAGTCCCGCGAGGTAGGCGCTCAACAAGCCGATCGGACCCGCGCCGAGCGCGCCGAGCGACAGGTTGAGCACGACTGCGACCGTGGACTGCGCGAATCGGGCACGCGCGATGACGGCGAACCGTCGGAGACGGGAGGCCATGCCCGACAGTGCGATCCCGACGCCCGTCAGCAGCAGCGCCGGCGCGACGAGCAGGATCCAGCCGCGAGGTGTCGGGGCGTCGAGGGCGAGGGCGATTCGATCACCCGCGATCAGCGACGTCAGGAACGCAATCGCCGCGATGGCCACGGTGAATCGAAGTGCGATGCCCAGGAGCCGTTCGGCGGCGTCCCGGGAGCGTGGCATCAGCAGCGCGACGTCGTAACGGCCGCAGAGGATGGGCGAACCCATCGAGACGATGGTCGCCAGCAGTCCGAGGATCGCGATCTCCTCGGGTTCGTAGAGGCGTGAGAGCACGGGACTGGCGGCGATCACGACCACCTGCGCCGACAGCCCGCCGGCGGTCAGCATCGCGACGTCCGCACCGAAGCGCGATCGGCGGTCGAGACGGCCGAACAGGGCTCGGATCATCGCGACGACACCTCGCCGGCGACGGGCGCTGGACCTTCGAACGCGAATGCGTCGATTCGCCAGCGGTCGGACTCGGAGAGCCGCCGATCGTCCCGAGGCACGAGCAGCACCGGCATCGCATCCTCCTCGGTGGGTCGGCTCGGCATGAGGCGGATGCGTCTCAGACCGCTCGACCGGATGGTGGCCGCGTCTGGCAGCGCCCATGCCGGGCCGGACCGCATCAGCAGGGATGCGCCCATCGAGGTCGCCATCGACCAGAGTTGTCGCCAGACCCGAGCCGCGACGGAGTCGGAGGCCCTGCCGTCCAGCATCTCGAGTTCGTCGATCCGGATCGACGCATGATCCGGTCGATGGAAGACGACCATGGCGTCGTCGAGCAGGGCGCCGCGATGGATCCCGCTGGGATGTCGTCGATATCGCCAGTCGATGCCTTCGAGGTCCTTCGAGAGTTCGAGCGCGTCGGTGGGGGCGGCTCGTCGACGACTCCAGGCGTCGGTGAATCTCGAGTCGTCGAGATCGACGATCAGCCCCGGTCCGCAGGGACCCGATGAGGGCGCGGGAACGCGAGAGGTTCCTCCGCCGATGCGTCGTCGAAGCATGGCGGCGCTCGACCGGATGATGCGTCCGAAGGCGGCGGTCAGGATCGGCTCGGTCGGTCGATATCCCATCGCGCGCCGAAGTCGGATCGCCGCGGCCGGTCCTCGGGTGGAGAAGAGCGCGTCGAACCGGTCGCGGTACATCGCGAGAAATCGCTTCTCGAACCTCGGGTAGAGGATTCGGTGCCGGACCTCCGGAAGCACCATGGTGTTCTCGGTCTTCCCGATGAGCAGAGAGCGTCCCCGAATCGTCGCGCGGAACGGCATCACGCCGTGATGGCCCACGATCCGGCTCGCTCCGTGCTCTTCGATCTCGATGACCCACATCTCGCTGGAGCCGGCGGGATTCTCCATCCACTGCCAGCGCCACGCCGCCTCGGATCGACACCGGCCGGTGACGTGCCGGTAGAGGTCGTTGATGGCGGTCTCGTCTCCCGGCTCGTAGCGCCGGGAGCTGAACTTCGGCTTCACGTCGCCTCGTCCGCGGTCCGCCGCGAGATGTACGCGACGATCTCGTCGATGCTCGAGAGCTCCTCGACATCCTCGTCCGGCACCTCGATGCCCGCCTTCTCCGAGACGTCGAGCACGATCGTCATCATGTCGAGCGAGTCCGCTCCCGCATCCCGGAGGTTGTCGGCGTTCGCGAGACGTTCGACGTTCACCTTGGTGCGGGCGTTCTGGATGATGGCGCGGACGTCGTCGGGACCGATGGAGGTGGACATGGCGGACGGATCCTGGGCGATCGAAGGTCGGGGGTGTGTCGGCGTCACGCTTCCCGGCGACGCAGCAGCAGGGTTCCGGAGGAGAGACCGACGCCGAACCCTGCGAGAAGGATCGTTCGCAGCGACTGGTCGTGCAACCTGGACTCCATCATGAGCGGCAGGCTCGAGGAGACGGTGTTGCCGGCGACGCCGATCTCGACCGGCACGCGTTCGGGAGGTGCTCCCAATCGCCGACCGAGACTCTCGACGAGATAGCGGCTGCCCTGGTGCAGCAAGAAGACGTCGATCGAATCGGGACTCTCGCCCTCGGCGTCGAGAACCTCCGAGACCTGCCTCGGCACCTCCTTCATCGCGAAGTCGAAGACCGATCGGCCCTTCATCGCGAGACGACCGTCGGCGACGGCGATGGCGTCGCTCGCAGCGCCTCGGGTCAGGAAGGAGGCGTGTCCGATCGACCACGGCGCGTCGGGACCGAGCAGCGTCGCCGCCGCGGCGTCCCCGAACAGCAGGGCGGTGTTGCGATCCCCCGGATCCACCACCTTGGAATAGGGATCGGCGGTGACCACGAGACCATGCCGTCGATCGGGCGGCTGTCCTTGCAGAAATCGCTGTGCGACGGCCAGCGCGTGCACGTAGCCCGAGCAGCCGAGGCTCAGGTCGAAGGCCGCGACCTCCGGTGGAAGTTCCGCGAGGTGGTGCACCATGGCGGCGGTATGCGGCAGACCTCGACCGCTGGGATTCTGCGTGACCACCATCAGAAGCCCGACTCGATCACGAAGTTCGGGATGCCTCTCCAGAAGGGGAAGCAGCGCCGCCGTCGCGAGGTCGTGGGTGTCCATTCCCGGATCCATCACCGGAAGCCGTCGGGTTCCGAGCTTCGACTCGAGGAAGTCCCGATCGACCTCAAGGGCGTCGGCGAGCGCCGGGACATCCCGACCGTCCGGGGGCACGAACGACGCGATGTCCAGAAGGCCCACGCTCACCGTCGACTTCCGAAGGTGATCATGCTCTCGCGTCCGTCCACGGACACGAGGAAGCGGGTCATGCGCGTGCCGAGTCGGCCTGCGAGACGAGCTTCGATGGGCCCCTTCCGACGGGCCGGGAGATCGCCGCCGGCGCGGGCGTCGAGCCGGACGAACAGCCACTTGCCGGCGTCGGGCAGGTGCTCGAGGTGCCAGGCCTTGATCATCGCGACGACCTCCTCGATCGAGTCGAACCCGGTGTCCGCCTCGAGACGGACGGAGTCGGTGTCGATCGCGCAGGCGGCCACGATGCGCTCCTCCTCGAAGGTCGATCGATCGATCGAGGGTGGTCCATCGGCCACCAGGCCGAGGGTCTCCGCCAGATCGCCGCGGGAGAGACGGCACTCCGCGAGCAGTTCGGGAACCTCGCCGTCGTCGAACCGCACGACCCGAGCGTCGCCTCGCAGCATCTCGTGGAAGATCAGGTGGGACACGACGAAGTCGCGAGGCCGGGCCAGAAGGTCGCGGCATGCGGAATAGATCTCCGTCCCCTGGACGTACTTCCGGTCCCCTTTGAGACCGAATGCGAGGTGTTCGGGGGTCTGCGACCGCGTCATGTCGGCAGTGTATCGGGGCGCACATGGCGCCGATTCGACCACCAGTCGATCGGGCTTCGGGCCGTAGACTCCGCGACATGTCGGTCCCGCGAGACGAACGACGCTTCGGCGAGTCCTCCCCCGGGTCGAATCCCCTCGAGAGATCTCCGGTGGATCGAATCGCGATCGAACATCCGACGCACTGCGCCGCCGAGGTGGGATGGGTTGCCGATGTGGTCTTCCGCGAACGGTTCGGTCTCGAGATCGAGACCGTCGTCGGAACCTCCGGTCGAGGCATCTGCATTCGGCGTGGCGATCGGAAGTTGACGCTGTCGGCGGAGTTCTTCGAGAACGCCGATCGTGCGTGGGGATCGGCCGAGACCGCGACCGAGGTCCAGTCGGGAGAATGGGACGTCGCGGCGGAGGGGCTCGGCGAGGGCCTTCTGCATCGGACGGTTCCGATTCCCTTCGGGCGGCCCGGGATCTCGATCGACGAGTGCGGCGACGTCGCGGTGCGGGCGGATCTGCTCGGGACGATCTTCTTCCACCTGTCCAGATACGAGGAGTTCTGCCGCCCGGACCGGGACCAGCATGGTCGATTCCCCGGAAAGGCCTCGTATGCGGCACGCCTCGGCATGCTCGATCGACCGTTGGCGGACGAGTTGATCGAGGTGCTGTGGAACGCGATGCGGCGGGTGTGGCCGGATCTGCGACGCCCCACCTCCACCGGCCGGGTGGAGCTGTCGTGCGACGTGGACTGGTTGTACGACGCCGCTGCGATGCGTCCCGCGGCGATGATTCGACGCCTCGGATCGCTGGCGAGATCGGGAGACTGGGGTGCCGCGGTCGAGGCCTCGAGAGATCTGGCTCGAAGGTGCGCAGGCGGTTCGCGGGCGTGTCCCTCCCGGCGGGGCCTCGAGCGTCTGATGCACGACGCGGAGCGACGCGATCTTCGCGGCGTCTTCAACTTCATTCCCACCACCACCGATCCCGACCGCGACGGAGACAACCGACCCGGCGATCCGGCCGTGGCGACGCTGCTGAGCGAGATCCATCGTCGTGGCCACGAGATCGGCGTCCATCCCGGGTACGCCTCGGCGGAGCATCCAGACGTCATTGCCGACGGGGTGGCGACGTTCCGGCGACGTCTCGCTGAACTCGGCATCGAGCAGGGGCGACTGTCGAGCCGGCAGCACTTCCTGCGTTGGTGCCCCCATCGCACCGCGGCGGGTCTCGATGCCGCAGGCGTCGATGTCGACACCACGCTGGGTTTCGCCGATCGCCCCGGCTTCCGATGCGGCACCTCGCACGAGTTCACGATGTACGACTGCGTCGGCCGGCGGCCGCTTCGGCTGCGACAGCGACCCCTGGTGGCGATGGAGTGGTCGTACCTTTCGCCCGAGCATCTGGCGTTCGAGCCGGGACGTCGGATGGCGACCGCGCTCTGCGAACTGCGTCGCCGGTGCCTGCACTACGGCGGCACCTTCACGCTCCTCTGGCACAACAGCATGCTGTTCTCGCCGCGGCTTCGATCCACTCTTCACGCTGCGCTCGACGGCGTGGTGCCGTGATGGCGCGAGCGCTCAGGGACCGGTGGCCCATGCCCGCCCCGACACCGGCGGAATCAGCAGCTTCGGAAAGCGGTCCGGCTCGTCGGTGGGATGGCGATGCCCGAAGACCAGGTCCCATCCGTCGGGATGCTCGGCGAGTTCGGGCACCTCGACGACCGCCTGCCGGTCCGAGGCGTTGAGCGCGACCAGCACCTTCTCCGAACCGAGTTCGCGAAGGAACACCCAGACGTCCTGCTCGTCGTCGGCGAGCAGGGTGCGGAACGATCCCCGCCGCAGCGCCGCGAAGCGGTTTCGCAGCGCCGTCGCCCGCCGGTAGAACTCGAGCTGCTCGTCGAGGACGTGGTTCTCGTGGGGATCCTCGTACGGCTCGAGATCCTTCCAGAGCATCGGCTTGCGATTGTTGGGATCGTCGGAGCCCCACATCCCGACCTCGTCGCCGTACCAGATCATCGGCGCCCCGACGTAGGTCATCTGGATCAGGGCGAGCAGGCGCACCTTGCGGTAGACCTCCTCCGACGGCTTGCCGGCGTCGTACTTCTCGCCGTCCTGCTCGCGGTTGCCGCGGTCGTAGGGTCGATCGGGGTTCGCGAGCATCGACGCGATGCGGTCGGTGTCGTGGCTGTCGAGCAGGTTCATGAGGCAGTAGGTCACCTCGGGCGGATAGGCGAGGCGCAGCGTCGCGAGGCGCCGGTCGAGTTCGCTGGGGACGATCTTGTCGTTGCGATGACCGACCCATTCGATGACGGCCTCGGCGAACGGGTAGTTCATGACCGCGTCGAAGCTTCGGCCGTCGAGCCATTCGTCGGCCCGCTTCCAGATCTCGCCGGTGATGTAGGCGTCGGGGTTGAGCGCCTTCACGAACTTCCGCCACTCGATCCAGAAGGGCAGCGGCACCTCGTTGGGCACGTCGAGCCTCCAGCCGTCGATGCCGTCGGAGGGGTCGCCGTCGCCGTCGGGGTCCATCCAGCGCCGCGTGACCTCGTAGATGTGCCGCGTCGCGGACTCGCTGGCGAGTCCGGTCTCGCTCTTGGCGAAGATCGGCAGTTCGCCGAAGCCCGCCCAGCCGTCGTACTCGAAGGGATCCCAGCTGCGGATCGCGAACCAGTCGCGGAACGGCGAGCCCTCGCCGCGGCGCCGCACGTCGAGGAAGGCCGGGTGCGTCGAGCCCACGTGGTTGAAGACCCCGTCGAGGATCACCTTGAAACCGCGGGCCTTCGCCTCCTTCAGGAAGTCCAGGAAGATCCGGTCGCTCTCGGTCCAGGTCCACGTCGAGGCGTCGAGCAGGTTCTCGGTGGCGGCGGCGTTGGCGTAGTCGCCGCGCACGCCGTAGTGCTCGTCGATGTGGACGAAGTTGGTGGCGTTGTACTTGTGGGGGCTCGGCGCCTGGAAGACCGGGTTGAGATAGAGCGCCGTGACGCCGAGGTCCTTCAGGTAGTCGAGCTTCTCGAGGACGCCCTGGAAGTCGCCTCCGTAGAGGCGACCGAAGACGTAGTACTCGTAGAAGCTCTGTCCGTCGCGGCCTTCCCACGGGCTCGAGGCGTACCACTCGCCGGTCCACGGCCGCACCGGATCGGGATCGTTGTCGGGCGTCCCGTTGCGGAACCGGTCGACCATGATCTGGTACCAGATCGCGTCCTTCGCCCAGTCGGGCGTCCGCACCACGGTCGCGGAGTCCATGTCGAGCGAGTAGACCTCGGGCGTGCGTGCGGTCATCGGGCCGTCCTTCAGGATGAACGTGTAGGTGCCGCCGCGAGCCGTCTCGGGCAGCACCGTCTCCCACCAGGCGAATGCACCCTCCACGCCGACCTGAAGCATCGGGTGCACGCCGGCGCGATCGGTGGCGCAGGCGACCGACTCGACGTCGTCGCGGAGGGTTCTGAGGCGAACCGCCACGCGGCCCGCGTCGCGGCCTTGGCGGGCGATCGGCCGGGAGGGGTCGTGTTCGACGGCGAGGGCCTCGATCCGACCGTCGCCGATCGCGGCGCCGCCGGCGTCGAGATGCGCGGCCCCGCCGAGCAGCAGGCGGGAGTTGAAGCCGTCGTGGCCGTCGGGCTCTCGAAGGCCGTTCTCCGGGTCGTCGAACCACCGCAGGTCGCCGCCGTCGCGCAGGACGAACTTGTAGAGGTGCTCGCCCGGTGGCAGGATCGTCTCGGCGATCCAGCGCTCGCCGTCGAAGTCCATCGCCAGCGCGTTGGGGTTCCAGTCGTTGAAGGAGCCCGCGAGCGAGACCTGCCGGGCGGCAAGATGCTCGTCGGGGTCGAAGCGAACGCGGACCCGCCAGCGGCCATCGTCCTGTCGGATCGCCCGGACCGACGATGGCACCGTCGCGATCGCATCGAGTTCGGCAGGCCGATCGAGCGCCGGCAGGTCCGGTGGAAAGATCCCTTCGTTCCGGGCGATGGCGGAGGCCGCCGACCCGACGAGCAACGTCGCCGAAATCGCAAGCGCCGCGGGCAATCGCTCCCTTACCATGCGCCGCGGCATGGCCGAAACCGTTTCGCCGCTCTCGAGCCTCCTCGGCAACCTGCGTCGCATCGGCGGGATGATACTTCGCGGGGTTCTGGCGCTTGCGGCGATCACCCTGGTCGCGTGGAGCTTCTGGCGGGTCGGCGCGCGGGAGTTCTCTCGCCTCGGCGAGGCGGTCGCCACCGACGACATCGAACTCGTCGTCATGCACTGGTCCGGCGACGGCGGCCCGGAGGAGGACGCGATCGTCGAGGAGGCGCTTGCCCGCTTCGAGACCGAGCATCCCGGCGTGCGGGTCCGCCGCATCAATCCCGGCGACGCGGGAAGTTTCTACACCAAGCTGCAGACCATGCTGGTCGCCGGCGAGCCGCCGGACGTCTTCTACGTCGGTGCCGAGCGCCTCTCGAACTTCGTCGAGCTGGGCCTGCTGGCGCCGCTCGAGGAGTTCGTCGGGGCCGGCGACGACGAGGCCGCGTCCTCCTTCGACCTCGGGGCGTTCTTCCCGGCGACCGTCGACGCGTTCCGCTACGACGGCGATCGCGTGGGAACCGGGCCGCTCTACGGGATTCCCAAGGACTTCACGACCGTCGGCTTCTACCTGAACCTCGACCTCCTGAAGCGGGCCGGCGTCGAGCCGCCCGGCGACGACTGGACCTGGGACGAGTTCATCGAGATCGCCCGCCGCGTCGGGGAACTGCCCGATGCGACCGGGGCGGAGTTCGTGACCTGGCCGGTCATGGTCCGGGTGTACCTGTGGACGCAGGGCCTCGACGTCGTCGGCGAGGACTTCGACGACCTGCGTCTCGACGATCCCGCGGTGGTCGCGGCGCTCGAGACCCTTCGCGCGTGGCGGCACGAGGAGGAGAACACCCTGACCAGTGGCCGCAGCCGCGTGGCGAGCGGTTCGGCGGTCTTCCAGACCGGTCGCGTCGGCATGGCGGGACCGTTCGGGCGCTGGGTGGTGCCTGCGTACTCGACGCTGACGCCCGACGAGTCGAAGTCCGCCGGCGAGATCGCCTTCGAGTGGGACTTCCTGCCGCTGCCCCGCGGGTCCGAGCGGGCCAACGTGGTGCTGACGGTGGCGTGGGCGATCGCCGAACGCTGCGAGCACAAGCGGGAGGCGTGGGAGCTGGTCGAGTTCCTCACGAGCGCCGAGAACCAGGCCGCGCAGTCGCGACTGGGCCTCGCGGTCCCGACCCGCCGCGCCGTCGCCGAGAGCGACGCCTTCCTCGACGAGTCGGTGCCGCCGGCGAACGATCGGGCCTACCTCGACGCCGCCGAGGTCGCCCGGGTCGCGGAGTGGCCGGTCGATCCGCGCTTCGAGCAGCTCTTCGGAAGCCGCATGGACCAGGCGCTTCGAAGCGGCGACCTGTCGCTCGCCGATGCTGCCGAGGACTTCGAGGCGAACTGGCGACGGGTGCGGGAATCGCCGCTGGCCGACGCCGACCGTCCGACGATGCCGTGGAACGCGGTGGCGATCGCCGCGGCGGCGGTGCTGGCGGTCGGCGGGTTCGCGGCGACGTGGCGCCTGCGGCGCGGGGCGCCCGCGACCACCGGGGCCCGCGCCGAGGAGCGGGCGGGCTGGTGGCTCGCCTCGCCGTGGCTCGTCGGATTCGCGGTGTTCATGGCGTTTCCCATCGCGATGAGCGCGGCGCTCTCGCTGACCACCTGGAACGGCGTCAGCACCCTCGGCGAGGCCTCCTTCGTCGGCCTCGACAACTATCGCGAGCTTCTGGTCCACGATCGCCGCATGCACACCAGCCTGCGGGTGACCGCGTACTACGCCCTGCTCGCGGTGCCGCTGGGGCAGATCGCGGCGCTCGCCGCGGCGATGCTGCTGCATGCGAAGGCACCGGCGACGCCGCTGTTCCGGGCGGCGCTCTACTTGCCGAGCGTGCTCGCCGGCGTCGGCACCGCGGTGCTGTGGCGGTGGGTCTTCGACGGCGAGGACGGTCTCATGAACGCGGCGCTCGCGCCGCTGCTGGCGCCACTGGGCGTCGAGCCGCCGCAGTGGTTCGGCGCCGACGCGGCGTGGTTCGGTCCGCCGGCGTTCGCGATCATGAGCCTCTGGACGATCGGCGGCAGCATGCTGATCTACCTCGCGGGCCTGCAGGGGATTCCGAAGGAGCTCGTCGAGGCCGCGGCGATCGACGGGGCCGGGGCGTGGCGGCGGTTCCGCAACGTGACCCTGCCGATGCTCTCGCCGGTGGTCCTCTTCAACGTGATCGTCGCGGTCATCGGGAGCTTCCAGGTCTTCACGCAGGCGTTCGTGATGACCGGCGGCGAGCCGGGCGACCTCACCCGCTTCTACGTGCTCTACCTCTTCAACCTCGGCTTCGAGAGCTACGAGATGGGCTACGCCTCGGCGATGGCGTGGATCCTCCTCGTGGTGGTGCTGCTGCTGACCGTCGCGGTGCTGCGGGGCAGCCGCAGCCTCGTCCACTACGAGGGCCTGAAGGCATGAGGTTCCGCACGCTGCCGCCGCTGCTGCTGCTCGCGGTCGCCTCGGCGATCACCCTGTTTCCGCTGTGGTGGATGTTCGTCGTGAGCCTCGAGACCCCCGCCAACGCCGGGGCCGCGATCGTCGGGGGCGGAGACGTGCTGAAGCTGTGGCCCGAGGTGCCGCAGTGGGGCAACTACGCCGAGGCGATCGAGGAGATGGGAAGCCGCAAGGCCGACGGCTGGGGCGAAGGCTTCAAGGATGCGCTCGCCAACTCGACGGTGATCACCGTGCTCGTGACCGTCGGCACGATCCTCTCGTCGAGCCTCGTCGGCTTCGCGTTCGCCCGGGTCCGCTTCCGCGGCCGACGCGGGCTGTTCCTGCTGATGCTCGCGACGATGATGCTGCCGCCGCAGGTGACGATGATCCCGCTGTTCCTGCTGTTCCGAAGCCTCGGCTGGATCGACACCATCCTGCCTCTGGTCGTCCCGGCGTTCTTCGGCAGCGCCTTCTTCGTCTTCATGTACCGACAGTTCATCGCTCAGGTGCCAGAAGCCCTCGTCGAGGCGGCCCGCATCGACGGCCTCGGCTGGCTCGGCATCTGGTGGCGGATCATGCTGCCGTTGTGTCGTCCGGTCACCGCGATCGTCGCGGTGTTCACCTTCATCTGGACCTGGAACGACTTCCTCGGCCCGCTGATCTACCTGCAGCGCGAGGAATCGATGACCCTCGCCGTCGCCCTCAACGGCTTCCGCAACCAGTACGGCAACCTCGAGCGGGTGCACCTGCTGATGGCGGCGAGCCTCGTGACCATGATCCCCTGCGTGCTGCTCTTCCTCGGCGCCCAGAAGCAGTTCATCGAGGGGATCGGATCCGGCGCGGTCAAGGGCTGAGCTCGATCCCATTCCCCCGCGTCCCCTCGACGACTACGCTTTCGCCCCGAACCTTCCCATGGCCAACGTCTCCCTGAAGCAGGTCTCCAAGGTCTACCCCGGCGGGGTGCGGGCGGTCGACGCGGTCGATCTCGAGATCGCCGACGGCGAGTTCGTGGTGCTCGTGGGTCCGTCGGGCTGCGGCAAGAGCACCACTCTTCGCATGATCGCCGGCCTCGAGGAGATCACCTCCGGCACGATCCGCATCGGCGATCGCGTGGTCAACGACGTCGCCGCGCGGGACCGCGACATCGCGATGGTCTTCCAGAGCTACGCGCTCTATCCCCACCTGACGGTCCGGCAGAACCTCGAGTTTCCGCTGCTGCGACGGCGTCGGCATGCCGGTCGGCTTCGCGCGCTGCTCTCGCCGGCGTACGCGAAGGCGCGTCGGGAAGAGATCGCCGCGCACCGGGAACGGGTCGACGCCGCGGCGAAGGTCCTCGAGATCGAGAGCCTGCTGAGTCGCAAGCCGAAGGCGCTCTCCGGCGGCCAGCGTCAGCGGGTCGCCCTCGGCCGGGCGCTGGTGCGGGATCCGGCGGTGTTCCTGCTCGACGAGCCGCTCTCGAACCTCGACGCGCGATTGCGCCTCGAGATGCGGGCGGAACTTCGCATGCTGCACCGCCGCACCGGCGGCACCATGGTCCACGTGACCCACGATCAGGAGGAGGCGATGACCCTCGGCGATCGTCTCGTGGTCATGAAGGACGGCGTCATTCGCCAGACCGGCACGCCGATCGAGATCTACGAGCGGCCCGCCGACAGCTTCGTCGCGGGCTTCATCGGGACGCCGGCGATGAACCTCGTCGAGGGCCTCGTGCAGGCGACCGGCGGCAACGGCGAGTTCGTGGCCCGACGCGGCCGCGACGAGCAGGCGGTCGCATGGCGGTTCCCGATGTCGGCGACGCGGGCCGACGCGGTGCTTGCCGGAAGCACGGGCCGGGCGCCGCGGCCGACGACACTGGGATTGCGTCCGGATGCGGTGCGGGTGCTTGCGAGCGGCGAGACCGGCGATGGAGGCGCTACCGGCGCCAGCGAGAGCCCCGCCAGCGAAGCGCTGGTGCTCGACGCGACGCTCGAGGCGGTCGAGCGCTACGGCGATCGCATGGATCTGGTCCTCGACGCCAACGGGGTGCGGCTGGTCAGCCGCAGCAACGTGCCGGTCGAGGTCGCCGAAGGCTCGACGGTCCGCGTCGAACTCGACCTGTCGAAGGCGCACCTCTTCGCGGGCGACGGCCTCGGGGCGAGGATCGACTGAGGGCGATCGGTTCTCGCGACGGCGTTCAGAAGGCGATGGGGCCCCATCGGCCGAGCAGGTCGGCGAGGTCTGCGCCGTCGATGACGCTGACGTCGAACTACTCGCGGACCGTGACGGGCCATCCATCGAGCGGTCAAGGCAACCCGAGCGGGACGACGGGGTTCGACGCGCTCGGCGGCTCCTCACCGTTCGCCAACTGGGCTGGCAGTTCCATCACCAACGGCGTGGGAAGCACGCTTGGCGCCTTCAAGCTGACTGTGCCGAGCTCGACGACCTACTACAACGGCTCCTTCGGCATTCCGTACTCGCCGTCGGCGGTCCCTGGAGCCGGCCTCGCCGGACTTGCGACGATCGGACTTGCGGGTCTTGGTCGGCGACGGCGCCGCTGAGTCCGCACTCCCGAAGCAGTTTCGGTCTCACTCGTGCCGCCGCCCCTTGCTCGGGGCGGCGACTTGGATCCACGCGCCAGCCATCACTCCGCGACGAAAAGCATGATTTCGGTGTTGGGAGGCCCGTGATGGATGATCTGCTCACAGAGCCTTCGCAGCAGCGTGAACTGCCCGTCGGGCGTGAAGACCGGAAACGCACGACGAATGTTCTCCAGCCAGAAGGCTGCCGAGACTTCCCAGGGGATCTCCAGGACCTCCTCGTGCTTGAGATGAAAACCGCCTTCCGTGATCTGCTCTCGAACCTCCGCACGGGAAGGGAATCGCATGCGCCAATGGGGGCTCGTGAATCCAGTCTCTCCGCGTGAAACATGATCTCGGATCAGCAGAAGATCGGCGTGCGGACGAAGGCGTCGCAGGACGAGGTCCGGGCGGGGCATGTGGGTGAGCGATTCCAACATGATCGCCACATCCGCGTCGTCCCGGACCGGCTCGAGATCGAGCTCCTGCGCGTCCATCACCGACACCCTGGCTTCTGGAACTCGTTCTGCGAACACGCTCGCTTGCGTCTTCGAGATCGTGATCCCGTGGACCGAGCAGTGCCGCTCGTCGACGAGGATCCGGGCCGGGCCTCCCCACCCGCACCCCACATCGAGCACGCGTGATCGAACAGGAATCCAAGGATAGAACTGGCGAACCGCGAACCGGAAGTGCGCCTCCGCGTCATCGATCGGGCTCGCAGGATCGACCGAACCGAAGTGATAGTGCATTCCGGGCCCGAGCACTTCCTTCCACCCGGCGGTCTCGCCGGCATAGAAGTCGGCGACCGTACCGGAGTCCCAGCTGACCTCATCGGATTCAGGCTTCTCACGCATGCGCACACTGTATCGAGACCAACGCAGGGCAGCGTGATGCCCACATCAGAGAGTGGCCGAACGCGCCTCTTCGCAGGCGACTGGATCGGAGCCAGGTTGGACTGGGGCGTCTAGACGGGGCGGCAAGGCCCGCAACGGTCGACCTCGTCTCCACTGGTCGATCGGACCGCCTTGGTGTGGGTCGCCGCGCTACTCGGATTCGCCGCGGTTCTTCCGGGCCGCGAGATGCTCGTCCCAGCGGACCTTGAGGTCGTGCTCGATCGCAAAGAGGTCGAGCATGCGGGCGACCATGAAGTCGAGGAGGTCGTCGATCGACTTGGGTCGCAGGTAGAAGCCCGGGGCGAGCGGCAGGACGATGGCGCCGGCCGCGGTGACCTTCGCCATCGCGTCGATCTCGATCATCGAGAGCGGGCTCTCGCGATGCGCGATGACGAGCCGGCGCCGCTCCTTCAGCGTGACCGCGGCGGCTCGCTGCACGAGGTTGTCGGTGATGCCAGCAGCGATGCGGCCGAGGGTGTTGCCCGAGCACGGCACGATCGCCATGCCGCGATGGCGGAACGATCCGCTGCCCGGCGGAGCGCCGGTGTCGCGGTCGTTGTGAAGGGTGAGCATCGAGCCGCGGCCGCCGGAGAGTTCGTCCGGGTCGAGCCGCTTGAGGTCGAGCTCCTCCGCGAGCAGGCGGCGGCCGAGGTCGCTGACGACCAGATGCACCGGCACCCCGAACTCGGTGGCCCGCTCGATGAAGCGCTTGGCGTAGGGCGCGCCGCTCGCGCCGGTGACGCCGACGACGAGCGGCAGACTCATGCGTCGGGTCCGTCGGACATGTCGGACGAGTCGGACGGGTCGGACGGGTCGGACTGGTCGGACATGTCGGACGTGTCTGACGTGTCTGACGTGTCTGACTGGTCGGACTGGTCTGACATGGCGGTCGGGTCGTTCGCCACTGGCGTCGCGACGGGAATCCACCACCGCTGCAGGTAGTCGGCTCGCCACGGCGTCAGCGACGGCTTCTCCAGATGCACCGTTGCGAGTTGATAGACGCCACGGTCGAGGTAGACGACATCGACCTGGGCGGCGTTGCCGCGAATCCGAATCTGCTCGATCGACCACACGTTCCGGTCGTCCGCCGTCATCGGTCGAGCGCCTTCTCCAAGCAGCAGGCCGATGCGCTCCCACGAACCCTCGCTGACCCCCGCAGGGAGGTTGTAGACCAGCGGCGACGAGGGATCGGTTCGCTGGTGGCAGTAGGCGAGCGCCGCCGACATCACCTGCGGTGCGGGGAAGAGGCCCGGCGACAGCGAGGAGCCGCCACCGGTCGGCGGAAAGGTCGACCAGGAGGCGCAGGCTCCAAGAGCCAACGCCGCCACGGCGACCAGGCCGCCTGCGGTCAGTCGTCGAATCTTCGTGGTCATGTTCGCGGTCATCCTGGGTGCAGATCCGAACCTGCCGGTCGCAGGCGTCCCGCCGGTCAGGACACCACCTTCGAGATCTGCCAGTACTCCAGTTCGATCGGAGCCTGGCGACCGAAGATGGTGACCAGCACGCGGACGAGACCCTTGTCCTTGAGCACCTCGTCCACGGTGCCTTCGTAGTTCTCGAAGGGACCTTCCTTGATGGTGACGGGGTCGCCCTTGGTGAACTCGAAGCGGACCTCGGGGGTCTCGTCGGGCTTCTTCGAGTCGAAGAGCATCTTCTGGACCTCGTGCGGCGCCATCGGCGTGGGCCGTCCGGCGGTGCCGACGAAGTCGCCGACGCCGGTGGTCTCCTTGATGAGGAAGAAGACGTCCTGGGGGATGCGGCCGTCGGGCTCGAGGCGCATCTCGACGAAGACGTAGCCCGGATACAGCTTGGTCTCGGTGACCTTCTGCTTGCCGGCCTTGAAGGTCTTGATCTTCTCGGTCGGCACCATGATCCGGCCGACGAGGTCCGGCATGCCTTCGATGGCGACCTTCCGCAGCAGGGTCTCGCGAACGCTCGACTCCTTGTTGCTCGCGACCCGCAGCACGAACCAGTCCATGCCCTCGCGGTACATGGGCAGATCGTCCTCGTCGACGACCTCCTCGACCTCGGTCTTGCGGCGGGTGGGGCTCTCGGTGAGTCGCGTGGTCGCCACGCCCACCGGCGAGAGGTTGACGGCCAGCTTCGCGGCGGCCGCACGGCCGGACAGCAGGCGCTTGGCGGCCGGGGCCTCGACCTCGGCGGCATCGCCGTCGGCCGGAGTCGACTCGGGGGACGTGTCGGAGACGGCGTCTTCCGGCGCGGAGGATGCGGCACCCGAGTCGCCTTCGAAGGCGTTCGAGGTCGTCTCGGCCGGTCGTTCCTCGTTGTTGAGTTCGGTCATGTCGTTCGGACTCCCGGGCATGGCGGACGGATCAGGCTCCGGTCTCGAGCACGCCCAGCCACGCGAAGATCAGGAAGAACACCCGGTCGAAGCCGAAGCAGTAGAGCGCCACGATCAACGACAGCCCGATCACGACGGTGGTCGAGCCGATCACCTCGCGCCGGGTGGACCAGTTGACCTTCTTCATCTCCGAGTCCGTGGCGATGAGAAAGTCGACGGTGCGGTGCTTGACCGCGATCAGCCAGTAGGAGAGGCCCGCCGCGACCGCCGCGAACAGCGTGGCGACGCCTGCGGAGATGTAGATCGACGGCAGGTCGAACCACGTGGCTCCGGCGAACTCCTCCCACATCCAGTACGCGCCGAGCAGCACGACGAGTCCGACGAAGATCGCCGTCATGACCCGGGTGGTGTAGCCCTGCCCTCGCTTGTAGATCGTCACGGCCATGAAACGGCCTCCGTGATGGGGTACGGGACGTCGCCGTTCGCGACGGACTGTTCCGTCGACGGTCGACGCCGAGCACGCCAGGAGTGACTCGAACACTCAACCTGCGGATTTGGAATCCGCTGCTCTGCCAATTGAGCTACTGGCGTATGGAGAACGCCGGAGCCGTCGGGCGACGACTCCGGCGTCCGTTCACTTGCGCTTGACCTTGTGCAGGGTGTGCTTGCGGAGACGGGGGCTGTACTTCATGAAGCCCTCCTTCACCCGCTCCGGCATGCCTCCCTTGACCCGCACGTTGGTGCGGTAGTTGAGGTCGCCGGATTCGCTGCACTGCAGCCAGACGAATTCGCGGTCCTGGGCCCTCTTGGCCATGTCTAAGCACTCCAGATGGCCCGGCGATGCCGGACGGTTCAGGATCGACGAGAGCGATCGGGGCCGCCTTGCGCGACCCCGCGGATCACTCGACGATCTCGGTGACGACGCCCGAGCCGACGGTGCGGCCGCCCTCGCGGACCGCGAAGCGGACGCCCTTCTCCATCGCGACGCCCTTGCCTTCGAGGTCGACGGTGACGGTGACGTTGTCGCCGGGCATGCACATCTCGGCGCCCTTGAGCTCGATCTTGCCGGTGATGTCGGTGGTGCGGAAGTAGAACTGCGGCTTGTACCCGCTGAAGAACGGGGTGTGCCGTCCACCTTCCTCCTTGGTCAGCACGTAGACCTCGCCCTCGAACTTCGTGTGGGGCTTGATGCTGCCGGGCTTGCAGAGGACCTGCCCACGCTCGATGTCGTCCTTTTCGACGCCACGGAGGAGGCAACCGACGTTGTCGCCGGCCTGACCCTGGTCGAGCGTCTTCTGGAACATCTCGACGCCGGTGACGGTGGTCTTGCTGCTCTCCGAGCGGAGACCCACGATCTCGACCTCGTCGCCGACCTTGACGATGCCGCGCTCGATGCGGCCGGTCGCGACGGTGCCGCGGCCCTTGATCGAGAAGACGTCCTCGATCGACATCAGGAACGGCTTGTCGGTCTCGCGCTCCGGCTCGGGGATGAACGAGTCGAGGGCGTCCATGAGCTCGCCGATGCACTTGTTGGCGGTCTCGTCGGAGGGGTTCTGCAGGGCGGGGAAGGCCGCGCCGCGGATGATCGGGGTGTCGTCGCCGGGGAAGTCGTACTTGCTGAGCAGCTCGCGGACCTCCATCTCGATCAGGTCGAGGAGCTCCTCGTCGTCGACGAGGTCCACCTTGTTGAGGAACACCACGATGTGCTCCAGGCCCACCTGACGGGCGAGCAGGATGTGCTCGCGAGTCTGCGGCATGGGGCCGTCGGCGGCGGAGACCACGAGGATCGCACCGTCCATCTGGGCGGCACCGGTGATCATGTTCTTGACGTAGTCGGCGTGGCCCGGGCAGTCGACGTGGGCGTAGTGACGGCCTTCCGACTCGTACTCCACGTGGCTGGTGGCGATGGTGAGGATCTTGGTGGGGTCGCGGCGACCTTCGCTCTCCGAGGCCTTGGCGACCTGGTCGTAGGAGATCGGTGCCGCGAGGCCCTTGGCGGACTGGACGGCGGTGAGCGCCGCGGTGAGCGTGGTCTTGCCGTGGTCGACGTGACCGATCGTGCCCACGTTCACGTGCGGCTTGGTGCGGTTGAATGCTTCCTTGGCCATGACGACGGTTCTCCGAAAGAAGGGCCCGACTGGAGGCGGTTCGCCGCTCCGATGGGCGTGACCTCGAATTCCGCGGTACCCGCACCGTCGCGGGAACCGACGTTCACGTTGCCCGGGAGGACCCGAGGCGACGGACCGAACGCTCGGTCCGACGAGAGCCACCGATGGGACTTGAACCCACGACCTCACCCTTACCAAGGGTGTGCTCTACCACTGAGCTACGGTGGCAGGACCGATTCCGACCCGAACGGCTTCGCCGACCGGGTGTCGCCGACGGACTCCTCGCCTCGCGGCAGCCGTCGGCCTGCTGCGAGATCGGCACCGGACGAACCGGGACCGATGAAAAACCGCCCCGGGGTCGGGACGGTCCGCGAAGTGTAGCGAGCAGGATTCCCCGGGCAAGAGGCAGCACGAGGAGTTCTTGCGAATCCCGTCTTGGCGTCGACCCGCCGGGTCGCGGTCGGGGTCCCCGCCCCTCCGACCCGACGGGGCGGTGAGCTGCCGGTCCGGGCCGTTGGCCCCCTTCGGGACCCCGCAGACAGCATCTGGCCCGGCGAAGTCGTTCCGCGTCCGTTCCGCGTCCGTTCCGCCTCCGGCCCGGGTCGGTCCGGCTCGGCGGCGATCCCCGCGGGGAAGTCGGGGGATCAGAAGTCGAGATTGCGGACCCGGATTCCGCGGTCCCCTTCGAGCTCGTCGAGGGTCTCCCACCGGGCCTCGCCCTTGACCGCTCCGTCGAGGGTGAGGATCAGGGCGAACTCGCCGACGTATCGGAAGTCCACCTGCATGGCCGCGTCGGAGGCGTCGTCGTTCTCGGTGCAGCCGAACGGTTCGCACTCCGGCGCGATCACCTCGCCCGCGTAGGAGTCCACCAGGTACAGGGACTGGAAGGGTCGCTTGATCTGCGCGGTGGTGAACCAGCGGCCGTTGTTCTCCGGCCGCGCGTCGAAGAAGCCGTTGGCGGCGAAGAACCCGTACTGCCCCTGTTCGACGTCGCGGGATCCGGTTCCGAACGGGAAGGCGTTGTCGCCGTTCATGCTCCGGGTGTTCTCCGCGTCCGACCGGATCGGCGTCTGGTATTCGGGCTGGGCGTTGAAGAAGTCGAAGTCCGGCGAGTCGAAGCGGTAGTCGTAGCCGCCGAGTTCGGGCCCCACGACGACCGGGCCGAGACCCGCGTCGGTCCAGACGATGTCCGACCAGGATCCGTAGCTCGCCGGTTCGATCGGCATGGTCGCGCCGGGCGGGGAGATCGTCCGGACCTTTCCGGGAGAGGACGCGTTCCGATAGTCGAACGCGGCCGGCACGATGAACTCGCGATTTTCGGTCGAGTAGGCCTTGAGCCACGTGGCGATCTGCCGGAGGTTGCCCTGGCTCCGCGCAAACACCGCGTTGCCTCGCAGCACCCCGAGCGACGGCAGCAGGATCGCGAGCAGCAGGATGATGATCCCGATCACCGTCATGATCTCGACGATGGTGATGCCGCGGCGGCGGTCCGGCAGGTCGGTCGTTCGGGTCGGCATGGGGCGGGGCTTCCGGGGGCATGGCTTCCGGGGGCATGGCGGCGGTTCCGCCTGTGGAGAGTACCCCTCGGCGGCGGAACCGGTTCCGGGCCGGTTCAGGACATGCTCATGGTCATGAGGAACTCGGCGTTGCTCTTGGTCTTCGAGAGACGGCTTCGCAGCAGCTCCATCGCCTCGACCACGTTCATGTCCGAGACCACCTTGCGGAGGCGGGTGATGAGGTCGTGCTCCTTCGGATCGAGCAGCAGCTCCTCGCGGCGGGTGCCGCTCGCGGCGATGTCGATCGCGGGCCAGATCCGCTTCTCGACCAGCTTGCGGTCGAGATGCAGTTCGGCGTTGCCGGTGCCCTTGAACTCCTCGAAGATCACCTCGTCGGCGCGGCTTCCCGTGTCGACGAGCGCCGTGCCGAGGATCGTCAGCGAACCGCCGTCCTCGATGTTCCGGGCCGATCCGAAGAACTTCTTCGGCTTGATGAGCGCCGCGTTGTCGACGCCGCCGGAGCCGATCTTGCCGGAGTTGGGCAGGGCGTTGTTGTAGCCGCGGGCGAGGCGGGTGATGGAGTCGAGCAGGATGACCACGTGCTCGCCGAACTCCACCATGCGGCGGGCCTTCTCCATGACCATCTCCGCCACCTGGATGTGGCGGATGGCCTCCTCGTCGAAGGTGCTCGCCACCACCTCGACGTGATCGGGGGTGTTGCGGCGGAAGTCGGTGACCTCTTCGGGACGCTCGTCGATCAGCAGCACGATGACGTGGACGTCGTCGTGGTTCTTCGCGATGGCGTTGGTGATCTGCTGGAGGATCACGGTCTTGCCGGTGCGCGGGGGCGCGACGATGAGGGCCCGCTGTCCGAATCCCAGCGGCGTGACCATGTCGATCACGCGGGTCTCGAGCTTCTCGGGCTGACCGAGCATCTCGAGCTGGATGCGACGGTTGGGGTGCAGGGGCGTGAGGTTCTCGAAGGTCGGAAGGTTGTGGAGGATCTTCGGGTCGCGTCCATTGACCTCCTCGACCCGCAGCATCGCGAAGTAGGTCTCGGCCTCCTGCGGCGGGCGGATGAGGCCCTTGACGACCTGCCCTCGCCGCAGTCCGAAGCGACGCACCTGCGACGGGCTGACGTAGACGTCGTCGGCCGAGGCGACGTAGCTGTACTCGGGGCTTCGGAGGAAGCCGAACCCGTCGGGCATCAGCTCGAGCGTGCCTTCGGCCATCATCAGGCCCTGCTTCTGGGCGCGGGCCTTCAGGATCTCGAAGACCAGTTGCTGCCTCGGAAGCGACGCCGCGTCCTCGAGCTTCTCCTTGCGGGCGATCTTCGCCAGCTCGTCGTTGCTCATCCGCTGGAGACTGGCCAGGTCGAGCGCGTCCTTCTTGGCGACGTCGTACTTCTTGCCCGACTCCTCGAGGGCCTTGGCTTCGGCCTCGAGCTGCTCGTCGCTCGGCACCGAACCGGGGGCGAGGGTCATGGTGGCGGCGCTGGGCACCACGGGTCCGGAACCACCGCTCTTGCGGCGCCTGCGTCGACTGCTCTTGCTGCTCATGGGATCGAAGTCTCGACTCGATGCGACCGGCGTTCACCGGCGGCGTGGGGTCCCGGTGGGGAACCCCATGTGGGGAGGTCCGGCTCAAGCCGGGGTGATGAACCTGTGATCGAAGCGTGGGTCGGAGGTTCTCGCCGGAACCGGTTGAAGACGGACCGACGGGCGACTTTCCTCTGAACACCTCTCCAACGGGCGTCCTCGGAGCGGCCGGGCGGCCGGTGTGCGAGTCCGAATCGGATCGGCGGGAAATCGGCGGGAAGTCGGTGCCGGGCGAGGTTCAGGCCGAGTCGTTCGGGCGCTCGTCGCGATCCGACACGATCCTCCCCAGTCGTTCGAGCACCTGAGTTCGGAGCGACGCGAGATCCGCGTCGTTGCGGACGACATGATCCGCCGAGGCCCGCTTCCGGTCAAGGGGCCACTGGGCCGCCTCGCGCCGGTCGAGTTCATCCGCGGCCCACCCGCGGTTGGCGACCCGCTCGACCCTCGTCGCCCGGTCCGCATCCACGAAGATGACGGCGTCGCACTCCTGCGCGAGGCCGGCCTCGAAGAGCAGAGGGGCGTCGACGACGAGTGCCGGCGTCCCCGGCGGCGCGGCGTCGAACGCCGCCTCTCGCGCCCGATGCACCCTTGGATGGATCAATGCCTCGAGACGACGTCGAGCCTCCGGATCGGCGAAGACGATCTCCGCGATCGCCTTTCGGTCGGGGCGACCCTCGGCGTCGGTCACTCCCTTCCCCCACCAGGAGACCAGTTCGGCGACGACCGCCGGGTCCGCGAGGATGTCGCGGGCGAGGCGATCGGCGTCGCTCACCAGACAGCCCGCGGCCGCGAGGATGCTCGCGACGGTGCTCTTCCCCGCGCCGATCGCGCCCGCAAGGCCGATGACGGGCGGGCGGCGTTGCGGCGTCGCGGCGGGTTCAGGCATCGGCGTTCACGCGGCGGGTCCAGGTGGTGCCTTCCGGCCCGTCCTTGATCTCGACGCCCATCGCCAGCAGTTCGTCGCGGATGCGGTCGCTCTCGGCGAAGTCCTTGCGGCGTCGCGCCTCGGCGCGGGCCTCGAGGAGCGGCGTCACCTTCGACTCGAGCGCCGCGGCCTCGTCGCCCTCGGCGATCGCCTCGTTGCGATCGAGCACCCCCAGCACCGAGTCCATGCGTTCCAGCGCGCGTCGTTCGCGCACCGGGCAGGCGGCCCCGGCCCGGGACTCCGAGACGGCGGTGTTGAGCGCAGCGACGGCGCCGGCGACGTTCAGGTCGTCGCAGAGACTCGCCGTGAAGGTCTCGAGGGCCCGTTCGAGCGGGCCCGGCGCCGCCGCGTCGTCGGGCCCGCCATCCCCGGACTCGGCGTCGAGTCGCGCGGCGAGGCGGCACCATCGGTCGACCTGCCGGCGGCAGTCCTCGAGCCCCTGAAGAGTGAAGTTCGCGTTGGTTCGGTAGTGCGTCCGAAGGAGTTCCAGGCGCAGCGCCGCCGGCGTGGCGCCCTTGGCGAAGAGATCCCGCGCGGTGAAGAAGTTTCCCCGGCTCTTGCTCATCTTCGCGCCTTCGACGAAGAGGTGCCGCACGTGGAACCAGTGCCGAGCGAGACGTTCGACCCCGTATCCACAACAGCTCTGGGCGATCTCGCACTCGTGGTGCGGGAAGACGTTGTCCTCGCCGCCGGAGTGCAGGTCGATCTCCGGTCCGAGCCGCGCCGCCGCCATCGCCGAGCACTCGAGATGCCATCCGGGATAGCCCTCGCCCCACGGGCTTGGCCAGCGCATGAGATGGTTCGGGTCGGGCTTCCATAGAAGGAAGTCCGCCGGATGGCGCTTCACGGACTGGTTGGTCTCGTTCACCCGCCCCCCCTCGCCCGAGCGGAGGGCATCGAGGGTGTTGCCGGACAGCCGTCCGTATGCCGGGAAGGATCGCACGTCGAAGTAGACGGCGCCGTCGTCGGCGACGTAGGCGCAGTCGGCGGCGATCAGGCGCTCGACCAGTTCGATCATCTGCGGCACGAAGCCGGTGGGCCGGGGCATCAACGTGGGATCGTCGAGGACCTCCTCCGCGACTCGCAGTCCCAGATGGCGGGCGTCCTCGAGGAAGCGGCCCGCGTAGAAGTCCGCGATCGCGTAGGGGTCGCCCGGATCGACCTCGACGCCCTCGGGAAGGGCGCCTGACTTCTTGGCCTCGAGCAGGCGACGACCTGCGAGGGCCATCTTGTCCTCGCCTCCCCCATCGGCGCGGTCGTCCTCGGTCATGTGGCCCACGTCGGTGATGTTCATCACATGGGTGGTGCGATGACCGAGCAGTTCGAGGGTGCGACGGAGCAGGTCCGCCGCGAGGAAGGCGCGGAAGTTGCCGATGTGGGCGTCGTCGTAGACCGTCGGCCCGCAGGTGTAGAAGGTCACGTCCCCGCCGGGACCGGCGATCGGCTCGAACGGCTCGGTCGAGCGGGTCAGGGAGTTGTGGAGGCGGAGAACCGGCGTCATGGGTGTCTGGGGCCTGGGGCCGTTCGTATCGTAAGACCGGCTCGGGTTTCGATCCGAGGCGTCGCGTGTCCGATGAACTCTGGAAGCCATGCGGATCACCATCGTTCTCGGTCCATTCAAGCCGCCGCCGCCAGCTCCGAGCGGAGCCGTCGAGAAGGCGTGGTGGTCGCTCGCGCAGGCGTTCGCGGCGGCGGGCCATGCGGTGACCGTGGTCGGTCCCGATCACGTCGATCTGCCGCGAGGGGAGGGATGGGACGGCATCGCCTACCGGCGCCTTCCGCTCATCGATCGTTCGGGGCGAACCTGGATCGACGTGCTGCGGGACTTCGGATGGTCCCGCAGGGCGAAGTCGCTGCTCCCGCCGGCGGACGTGACCGTGACCAACACCTTCTGGCTGCCGAGACTGCTCGGCGGTCCGGGATCGCGAACCCGTCGCGAACTGGGGCGCCTCGAGGTCCATGTGCAGCGGTTTCCGAAGGGACAGATGTTCCTCCATTCGGGGGCGGACTCGATCTCGACGGTCTCGGCGGCGATCGCCGAGGCGATCGCGAGCGAACGGCCCCGTCTTGCCGATCGCATCCGTGTGGTGCCCAACCCCGTCGATCTCGAGGTGTTTCGCGCGGACGAGACCTGCCTGCGACGTCGCGAGTCCTCGCCGCCGGCGCTCCTGACCTACACCGGAAGGGTCCACCCCGAGAAGCGCCTGGATCTCCTCGTGTCCGCGTGGCGTCGGGTGGTCGAATCCGGAACTCCCCTGCGGCTTCGGATCGTCGGTCCGTGGGAGACCGCCGCGGGCGGCGGCGGACGGCGACACGTCGAGGTGTTGCGACGTCTGGCGGGCGAACACGCGTTCGAACTGCCCGGCCCCGTCGCCGATCCGGCTCGGCTGGCCGCGGAACTTCGCGACGCCGACCTCTACTGCTATCCCTCGACCGCCGCGAAGGGCGAAGCGCTGCCGATCGCTCCGCTGGAGGCGATGGCATGCGGACTCGCGCCGATCGTCGCGGACCTGCCGCAGTACCGCGGGGTGCTCGAGCACGGACGCAACGCGAGCGTCTTCGACGGCGAACTCGAGGGCCTGACGTCGACCCTGCGGGGCCTGCTCGAGGATCGTGAGCGACGCATCGATCTCGATCGCGGCGCCGCGGCCGATGCCGATCGACTTGGTGTCGCGTCGATCGCGGCGCAGCATCTTGCGGCGTGGTCTGGAAGTTCCTCGGATCGCGGCGTCGCGATCCACCGTCTCGAGCCCGTGCCATGAACGACTCCGCACCGACGCCTTCCGGCAGCGGTCGTCTCCGCCTGAAGGACCCCCGGCAGGCCGACGCCTACACGAGTCCGTGGCCGCTGCGCGAGCGTCTGGGCATGGCGCTGTTCGCACTGACGTGGAACCTCGCATGTCGGTGGACGCCGGGGCCGCTGAACGCGTGGCGTCTGCTGGTCCTGCGGATCTTCGGATGCCGGATCGAGGGCCGGCCCTACGTCGCCCGCACCTGCCGCATCCGCACGCCGTGGCTCCTGGAGCTTCGCCATCGCAGCTGTCTTGGTCCGGAGAGCGAGGTCTACAACCTCGACCGCTGCGTCCTCGGCGAGCGGTGCACGGTCGCCCAGCAGGCCTATCTCTGCGGGGGTTCCCACGACTTCGGACTGCGGACGCTGCCTCTGCTGGTCGGGCCGGTCGAGATCGGCGCCGACGCCTTCGTCGGGGTGCGGGCGGTGGTGATGCCCGGCGTCTCGATCGGCGAGGGCGGCGTCGCCGGCGCCGCGGCGGTGGTCACCCGGGACGTTCCGCCTTGGACCGTGGTCGCGGGAAGTCCGGCGCGGCCCGTGGGAACCCGGCGATTCCGCGACGAGGATTGAGTCCGAGGCCGTTTCCTTCCGCGTGCGGCCGCGCATTCGGTCGATAGAGCCCCCGGCGATGAGCGATCCTGCGCCCGCACTCTCCGACGGCCCCGCCGCGACGCCTCGATCGAACATCGAGGTGCTGATGATCGTGCGGGACGAGGAGGCCAACCTGCCCCACTCGCTCGCCAGCGTCGCCGCGTGGGTCGATCGGGTGCACGTGGTGGATTCCGGATCGACCGATCGCACCGTCGAGATCGCGAGGTCCTTCGGGGCCAACGTGGTCCACCAGTCGTGGCTCGGATACGCCCGACAGAAGAACCATGCCCTCGAGACGATCGACTTCGCCGCCGACTGGATCCTGATCCTCGACGCCGACGAGTCCGTGGAGCCCGATCTGCGCGAGGAGCTGCTGGCCATCGCCGCCCGCCCGGTGGACGAGGTCTCCGAGCGCGGGTTCTGGATCAACCGGTACTTCGTCTTCCTGGGCCGTCGCATCCGCCATTGCGGCTACTACCCCTCGTGGAACCTCCGCCTGTTTCGGCGGGGGTTCGCCCGCTACGAGGAGCGGGAGGTCCACGAGCACATGCTGGTGGACGGGCCGGTCGGACGCCTGCGGGGCCACCTCGAGCACCACGATCGCCGTGGCCTCGAGGCCTACATGGCCAAGCACAACCGCTACTCGACGCTCGAGGCTCGGGAACTGGTGTCGATCCGCCGCGGCGACTCCGACGCCGCGGCGTCGTCGGTGGGAGGACCGCTGGCCCTCCGTCGCTGGTTCAAGAACCGGATCTACCCACGATTGCCCGCGCGCTGGCTCTTCCGATTCCTCTTCATGTACGTTCTGAGACTCGGGGTGCTGGACGGCCTGGCGGGACTTCGATTCTGTCTCTTCATCTCCGCATATGAACTGCTGATCGGCCTCAAGATGGTCGAACTGCTCCAGAAGGAGCCGGACCGCTCATGAGGATCTGCGTCACCGGAGGCACCGGGTTCATCGGCAGCTGGTTCGTGCGGCGTCTGGCCGCACAGGGCCACGCCGTCGTGGCGCTCGATCTGGTCGAACCGGAAGGCGACCTCCCGCTGGAGGCGTTCCATCGGGGCGACGTCCGCGACGTGGACGCGCTGGTCCGTGCCTTCGAGGGATGCGATGCGGTGCTGGCGCTGGCGGCGGCGCACCACGACTTCGGCATCGACCACGAGACCTACTTCGGGGTCAACGAGGGTGGATCCGAGGCGACGTGCGAGGCGCTGGACCGTTGCGGCATTCGACGGGTCTGCTGGTTCTCCTCCTGCGCGGTCTACGGCGCGTGCCCCGAGCCGCGCGAGGAGTCCGCCACACCGCAGCCCGAGCACGACTACGGCGCCTCGAAGCTCGCCGGCGAGGCGGTCTTCCGCCGCTGGGCGGATCGCGGCGACGGGCGTTCGTGCCTGGTGATCCGGCCCACGATCTGCTTCGGGCCCGGCAACTACGCGAACATGTACTCGCTGATTCGGCAGGTGCAGCGCCGCCGGTTCGTGGTCGCTGGCGAGGGACGCAACGTCAAGAGCCTCGCGTACGTCGAGAACCTCGTCGACGCCACCATGCATCTCTGGGAGCGGCACGGCGAGGGGATCGACACCTTCAACTTCGTCGAGAAGCCCGATCTGCGAAGTTCCGCGATCGCGCAGGCGGTCGCCGACGCGCTGGGGCGATCGCGTCCTGGGGTGCGCCTGCCGATGGGACTGGTCCTGCTCGGCGCCAAGCCGTTCGACGCGGTCATCGCACTGACCGGATGGAACCTGCCGATCTCCTCGATGCGGGTTCGAAAGCTGTTCGAACTCGAGACCAAGTTCGAGGCCTCGAAGCTGCGCGACGCCGGCTTCGTCTCGGAGGTCTCGATTCCCGAGGGGATCGCCCGCATGACCCGCTGGTATCTGGAGACCGGCCGGCATCGGAAGCCGATCTGGCGGATTCCACCCCGCGACATCCAGCGCTACTGACCGGCCGCGACTCCGCGGTCGAGCAGATCTCCGATCGTGGTCCAGGGGAACTCCGACAGCAGTCGTCGCCAGCGGCCCTCGCATCGGCCGAGGTTGACGTAGTGGCGAAACGCGTGGGAGCGAGACAGTCCCCCGACGCGCGGCTGCCCCGGATCGATCTCCCACGGATGGATGTAGAAGACGAAGGGCCGACCCTTCGAGACGATCGAACGGACGCCGCGGCGAAACACGGCGTATGGCAGCAGGCGGAAGTACCCGCCGCCTCCCCAGGGAATCCGCGTGCCGAGGGTCTCGAGCGAGGACACGCAGACCTCGTGGAACGCGTCTCCGATCGGATAGACGTCCTCGCCGGCCGGAGCTCCGGACAGGCGGCCGTATCGGTCGTGGGCGACCACCGGGAAGGAAGAGGAGTCCCAGCGATGCCCCTCCTCGCGAAGGATGTCGATCGCCCAGTCCGTGATCGAGAAGTTCGGCGCGCGGTAGCCCACGACCGCTCGGCCCGAGAGATCCTCGAGGGTCCGCTTCGCGCGGCGCACGTCCTCGCGGAACGCGTCGGGCCCGAGGTCGTAGACGAGGTCGTGCCCCTGCCCGTGCGAGGCGATCTCGTGTCCGGCCTCCGCGATGCGGCGGACGAGATCCGGCTCCCGATCGGCGACCCAGCCCAGCACGAAGCAGGTGCATCGCACGCCCGTCTCGTCGAGGGCCTCGAGCATGCGGTCGGTGTTGGCGACCACCCGGCGCTCGCGGTCGTCCCAGCTGTCGCGGGAGATGCCGGCGCGCAGGTTCTGCACGTGGAACCAGTCCTCCACGTCGATCGACATCGCCATCGGAGGCGCGGTGTTCACAGCATCCGGTGTCCCTTCGCGCGGAAGCGCCGCACGTCGCCGGGTGCCGGAAACCGGAAGTAGCCCGGTTCGCCCTCGGGCAGTCGCCCCGCTTCGAGACGAGCCTCGAGGTCGAGCAGGGTGTCGATCATGAGACGCCCTCCGAGTCGCTTGGTTCCGGTGATCACGCGGTCGAGACGATCGGACGATCTCAGCGGGAAGCGCTCCTCGGCGAGGATCTCGCCGGCGTCGAGCCGTTCCACCATGCGATGGATGGTGACGGTCACGTCCGACTCCCCCTGCAGCATCTGCCAGAACGTCGGCATCATGCCGCGGTAGGCGGGCAGACGCCCGGAGTGGATGTTCACGCAACCCAGACGCGGGATGCCGAGCAGCGGCGCCTTGAAGATCTCGGGCGCCGCGACCGAGACGATCACGTCCGGCTCGAGCGCCCGCACCTGTTCGAGATAGGACTCCGCGTTGACGCTCTCGGCGGGGATCAGGCGATGGCCGTGGCGCGAGGCGAGCGACTCGATGGAGCGGCCCGCGACCTTGGCGGCGCCCCATCGGCACAAGAGGCGCGTGAAGTCGACCGGTCCGTAGAAGCGCAGGATCCGGCGCGCCGTGCGGTGGATCGGCTCGTGGAACGCCTTGGACACGGTCACCCCGAGAAGTTCGATTCGATCCTTCGGGAGCACCTCGAAGAAGACCTCGAAGAAGCGGATCACGTAGAGCGGATCGCTCTCGGTGATCACGAGGGTCCGCAGAGGCCGTTTCATCGCGACTCCATCGCGCAGGCGTCGAGGATCTCCGCGTACCGGGCGGCGCAGGCGGTGACGGTGTACTCCCGCTCCATGAGTTCGCGGGCCCGGCGTCCCGAGGCGGCGCAGCGTTCCGGATCCCGCGCGAGGGCGAGGATCGCCTGGGCGAGACCGACCCCGTCGCCGGATCTGGCCCAGACCCCGCAGTCGCTGGATTCGACGGCGCGCCGAAGCTCGGAGTCCTCCTCGCTGATCGCCACGATCGGCTTGGCCACCGCAAGCGAGGAGTAGAACTTCGACGGGAACGAGATTCCCTCGATGCCTTCGGCGATCGAGACCAGCGAGGCGTCGCAGGCGTTCAGGCTGTCGTTGAGCGTCTCGAAGGGCTGGTAGGGCAGCATGATCACGTTGGCGAGGTCGCGGGCCTTGATCTCGCGCTCGAGGCGTCCCCTCTGGCCGCCCGAGCCGACCAGCACGAAGCGCACCCGCTCGTCTCGAAGGCGGTCCGCCGCGTCGAGCACGGTGTCGAAGTCGTAGTAGAGGCCGAGGTTGCCCGAGTACATCACCGTGAAGTCCTCGAGCAGGTCGTGCGTGCGTGCGAAGGCGGTCTCGGACTTCGCGACGGGAGTCAGCACGTCGGGGTCGGCCCAGTTCGGCACCACATGGACGCGGTCGCGATCGATGCCGTAGGTGTCGCACACGAGATCTCGCGCCTTGTCGCAAAGCACGATGGTGCCGAGGGCCCGGCCGTACATGAGTCGGTTCATCCGATGCCAGATCCGCTCGATGAGTCCGCCGCCCCGGACCTTTCCCACCCAGATCGCCAGCTGCGGATAGGCGTCGTGAAGCAGCACGCAGTAGGGATGGCGACGGATCAGCGAGACCAGCGCGCCGATGATGCCCAGATACGGCGGGTTGCTGGTGTAGAGCAGGACCGCGTCGGGCCCTCGTCGAACGAACTGCCGCAGGGCCAGCGGCAACAGGAACGTCACCGAATTGACCAGGCGTCCCAGCAGGTTGTCCTTGCTGAAGCGAGTGGTGCGAAGGCGTCGGACCCGCACGCCGGCGACCGTCTCCCTTCGCGGGCAGGGCAGCCAGGTGTCGGGCGGGCCGTAGGAGGGGAAGCAGGTCAGCACATGGACGTCCCGGCCGTCCTTGGCGAGTTCGGTCGCCAGTTCGTGCAGAAGGTGGCCGGTCGAAGCGACGTCGGGCACGTAGTACTGGTTGATGATCTCGATCGGAGCCCCGGAGTTCGATCGATCGCGTCGGCTCCCGGTGCGGCTCACGTCGGCACCTCGCCATGCTCGCGCCACCACGCGATGGTTCGTCGAAGCCCCTCTTCGAAGGCGACCTCCGCGGACCAGTCCAGGCGCTCCTTCGCCCGGGTGACGTCGAGACAGCGTCGCGGCTGTCCGTCGGGCTTGGAGGGATCCCAGCGGATCTCGCCCTCGAAGCCGACGAGGTCCGCGATCAGCGTCACGAGGTCCCGGATCGAGATCTCCATGTTCGTCCCGAGGTTGATCGGCTCGGGCTCCTCCATCAGCTCGGCGGCGCGCACGATGCCCTCGGCGGCGTCGTCGACGTAGAGGAACTCGCGGCTCGCCGACCCGGTGCCCCAGCACTCGATGTGGTCGCGGCCCTCGACGCGCGCGGTCTCGCACTTGCGGATCAGGGCCGGAATGACGTGGGAGGTGTGCAGGTCGAAGTTGTCCCTCGGCCCGTAGAGGTTGACCGGAAGGAGATAGGCGCTGGCGAGGCCGTACTGCCGGTGGTATCCGTCGAGCATGACCATCGCCGCCTTCTTGGCGACGCCGTAGGGGGCGTTGGTCTCCTCCGGGTAGCCGTTCCAGAGGTCGTCTTCGCGGAAGGGGACGGGCGCGAACTTCGGGTAGGCGCAGATCGTCCCGACCTGCACGAACTTGCGGAGGCCGCGGATGCGGGCCTGCTCGATCAGGTTGAGCGCCATCGCCATGTTGGCGAAGAAGTAGCGGCCGGGATTGTCCCGGTTGGCGCCGATGCCGCCGACCTCGGCGGCGAGATGCAGCACCACGTCCGGGGCCAGGTCCTCGTACATCCGCGCGGCGTCGCCCTCGCGGGTCAGGTCGTAGTCGCGTCGCCTCGGAACCGTCACGTCCGCGACTCCCCGCGCGGCGAGACGCTCGAGCACGGCGTGTCCGAGGAAGCCGGCGCCGCCGGTCACGGCGACTCTGCAGGAGGCGAGATCGAGGTGCATGGGCGAAGGGTCCGAATCCCGGATGGGGATTATCGGCGACCGGTGCCGTCGGGTTCATCCTGATCTGCGAGAACGCCGCCGGGATCGATTCGATTCGCGGATCGATGGTCGGATCGCCCTCGAACCGGCGATCGGATCGGCGAAACCGCGGGCGATGGCCGATAGACGCGATCGACGCCCCGGGGAGATCTACGCTGTAGGACGACCCCACCGCCACCTGCGGAACACCACCGATGCAACGATCCAGCCGACGCGCCATCATCACCGGCATCACCGGACAGGACGGCAGCTACCTCGCGGAGCTGCTGCTGGAGAAGGGCTACGAGGTCCACGGCGTGATCCGCCGATCGGCGACCTTCAACACCAGTCGGATCGACCACCTCTACCGGGATCCGCACGAGCAGGGCACCCGGCTCTTCCTGCACTACGGCGACCTCACCGACGGCAACAACCTGTCGCAGCTCCTGCAGGAGGTGAAGCCCGACGAGGTCTACAACCTCGGCGCCCAGAGCCACGTCCGGGTCTCGTTCGACCAGCCGATCTTCACTTCGGACGTGGACGGCCTCGGCACCCTTCGCATGCTCGAGGCGGTCCGGACCTTCCAGGACTGGAGCGGAAAGCAGGTCCGCTACTACCAGGCCTCGAGTTCGGAGATGTTCGGGAAGGTCCGCGAGGTTCCGCAGCGCGAGACCACGCCCTTCCACCCCCGTTCGCCATACGGCGCCGCGAAGGTCTTCGGGCACTGGATCACCGTCAACTACCGCGAGAGCTACGGGATGCACGCCTCCAGCGGCATCCTCTTCAACCATGAGAGTCCGCGACGCGGCGAGACCTTCGTCACGCGGAAGATCACCCGCGCCGCCGGCCGCATCAAGCTGGGACTGCAGAAGCGGCTGTATCTGGGCAACTGCGACGCGCAGCGCGACTGGGGCTTCGCGCGGGACTACGTCGAGGCGATGTGGCTGATGCTGCAGCAGCCCGAGGCGGACGACTACGTCATCGCGACCGGCCGCATGATCTCGGTGAAGGAGTTCGGGAAGATGGCCTTCGCCCACCTCGATCTCGACTTCGACGAGTGGGTCACCATCGACGAGAAGTACTTCCGACCCGCCGAGGTGGATCAGCTGCTTGGAGACGCGACCAAGGCGAAGGAGAAGCTCGGCTGGGAGCCTCGCACCAGCGTGGAGGAACTCGCCAGCATGATGGTCGAGCACGACCTCGAACTCGCCGAGCGCGAGAAGGTCCTTCGCGATGCCGGGCACGATCTTCCGGCCACGCTCGGCCACGACCAGTAGCACCGCTCGACGCGGCGTCGGTCGACGACGTCAGCTCGGTCGCCGCGATTCGAACGCCTCGACCAGCGATCGCGCCGAAGCCTCCCAGGTGAGGCCGGCGACGTGTTGGCGGAGGCGGTCTCCGCGGGGATCTTCCCATGCCTCCGAGATCGCCCTGGCGATGTCCTCGCGACTGGCGGGATCGACGTATCGAGCGTCCTCGCCGAAGTAGTCGGGCGGCCCGCCGTGGCGGGTCACGACGACGCCCGCGCCGTGGGCGGCCGCCTCGAGGGCGACGAGCCCGGTGCCCTCGTGCACGCTGGGCAGGCAGAACACCCGGCACGCCGCGTAGAGGTCCTCGAGGTCCCGGCGCTCGAGGAACTCCAGGATTCGAATCAGGCCACCGGATCGTGCGGCGAGTTCGTCGAGGCGGCTTCTGGTTGCGCCCGGATCGCTGCGGCCGGCGATGACCAGCGGGCGCTCCGCCGCGATCGCCGCCTCGGCCAGGCGCACCGCGTTCTTCCGAGCCTGCGTGAACGCACCGACGTGCAGAAGGAAGTCCCCGTCGAGTCCGAACTTGCGTCGAGCTCGATCGCCGTCCGCCGGTGGTGGCGGGTCGACGCCGTTGAGCACGATGCGGCACTTCGCGTCGTCGATGCCGAGGCCCTTCACCATCCGGTCGCGCTCGTGACGACTTCGGCAGACCACGAGGTCGCTTGCCATGGCCTGCTCGCGGTACATGCCCGGAATCGTGAAGACCTTCGGGGTCAGGCCGCCGAGTCGCGCGGCCAGGCGGTAGCGCGAGAAGGACTCGTTGGTGTCGATGATCGGCGCGAAGGAGAGCATCCGCAGACTGACCCTGCGGCGGGCGGCGAGGCCGTGCACGGAAGGACCGCCGAGGAGGAAGTGCACCACGTCGAAGGACGCCGAGTCGTACTCCTCCCAGGGCTGCATCGGGACGACGTCGTGCCCGAGTCGGCGCAGGGCCTCCATCTGGTGGATCGCCTGGGCGCGGATGCCGTTGCCGCGGCCGTCGACGGCCATGGCGGCGGGGAGCAGCAGTCCGATCCTCACGTCGAGCCTCCCGTCGGGACGATCGGATCCTCGCGTTCGGCGGCGTGGAGATGTGCGACGAGCATCGGTTGGAGCGTGCCGATCTCGTCGGGGCGGCGAAGTCGGACGACCTCGCGCATCTCCTCGAGCGAGCCCAGCGCCTCTCGCACCAGGCCCGGCACCTCGGACCATCCCTCGGAGACGTCGGCGGCGAACCGCTCCAGACCCCACTCCTCCATCAGACGCCATGTCTTGGTTCGGTAGTAGCTGCCGGCGTGGGTGGTGACCGCGGGCGTGCCGGCGTGCAGGGCGAAGACGAGTCCGTGGAAGCGGGTGGAGACGACCAGATCGGCACTGGCCGCCAGTTCGCGCAGCGACGGCACGTCGGTGCTCCACGGCAGCAGGGCGACGTCTGGATGCGCCGATCGCAGCGCGGCCATGTCGCGATCCTCGGGCGTGGCGTGGCCGGCGAAGTTGACCAGCACCACGCGCCGCCCGGTTCGTTCGATCTCCTCGATGGTTCGGGAGACCTCGGGCCAGCCGATCGGCGCCGAAGTTCCGCCTTGCGCGTGCAGGGTCAGCAGCACGAAGGGCGTGGCGGGAGGCGGCATGCCGGTCGACCGCTGATAGCGGTCCGGATCGGCGAATCCCGAGGCGATTGGACGCATGTAGAACACGTCGTCGAGCCTGCGGACCGGCTCGGCGCTCAGCCCGTCCATGGCCTGCAGCTGCTCGAGACTGTCGACATCGCGAACGCCGATCCACCGGCAGCTTCGCAGGAACGCCTCGAGGCCTTCGCGAAACCTCGGGGTGCGGACCGGGCCGATGGTCTGACCGGTCATCAGGACCTCCCAGCCCTCCTCGGCCGCGATCGTTCCAAGGCGCGCCGTGAAGGGACCGTGACTCGCCACGTCGTTCATGACGCCGCCGCCGCAGATCCAGAGGATCGGGGTGCCCTGCGCGCCCTTCCCCTCGAGGCGACGCCGAGCGTCGTCTAGATGCCGGCGCATGTCGGCGATCTGAAGGCGGTAGTACCGGTTCCGGCTGCCCAGGCTGCCCACGCGATGCCACCGCTTGCGCCACGACGGCCACATGGCGATGGTCTCGCACCGCTCCTCGATCGGCACGTCGTCGGTCGGTTCGAACACCTGCAGAAGCGTTGGGGACTCGAGATCGCTGCGCTGGATCGCCTGCACCGCCGAGGCTCCGAGCGCCCAGTCGCCGCGATTGGCGCAGGAGTAGCCGCCGGAAACGAGGATGCCTCTTCGCTGGCGATGGGACATGCTGGACGGGAGGGACTTCGGAGTGGCGTCGGGAGACGCCTGCACCGGGGTTGGGGAACAGGAGGATCCTACGAGCCGGCGAGCGACCGTGAGGGCGACTTGCAGGTGGAGCGGACGATCTGTCGGTTGCAGAATCTCGGACGCGAGGTGGTTCGATCGGTCATCGGGACCCCCTTCGCGAACAAGGAAGGTCCCGTCGACGTGGTTCGATTCGATTCTCGGTCCTAGGCCGGGTCGTCCGGCCCGTACTCGTCCCGCCAGGTTGCGAAGGATCACGCGGTCCGGTCGGGAGGAGTCGTTTCCCGAGCGGATCCCCTCATCAGGCGGATGGGACGAGCCGATCTCAACCCCGTTGGGCGGCAGCCTCCGTTCGGAGGCGGTCACCCGGTCAAGCTACGGTTCGATCCCGCCACTGGAGTTCGTCGTCATGTGGACCCCACTTGCCTCGCTCTGCCTCGCTTCGCTCCTGTTCCCCGCTCAGCCGAACGCGGTTGAGACCTCCTCCGAGCAGGAGTCGGTCTTCGCCTGGGTGCTGGGTGACACCGGATTCGAGTCGTCGCGATTCGCCCCGCTGCTGGTGATCGAGGATTCGGACGTCGCGACGATCGAGACCCGGTTCGCCTCGATGCCCGCCGGTCGTCGGGGTCTCGCGACGCGGTCGCTGTTGACGACGCTGTCTCAGGATCCCAGCGACCACGTCGTGGTCGCTGGGCACATCACCGACCACTCGGGCCCTTGGCTCGACGGCGGAATCTCCGCGGCAACCGAGGAGCTCTCGGCGCTGGCAAAGCGACTCGCGGCGTCCTCGCAGTCGGTCGACCTGCTGCTGGTCGAGGGCGAGAGCCCGATCTCGGCGGCGGTGCTGGACACGCCCGACGATCTCGTGTGGATCGCCATTCGCAACGACTCTCGATTCGACGACGTTCGCCCCGGTTCACTGACGCTCCAGGGCGCGATGACGCCATCGAGCGATCAGTGGGATCTCTGGAACGAGTTCGCCGACGCCACCCTCGCCCAGGCGGTGGAGCGTTCGGCGGAAGGTCTTCGCAAGGCCTCGCCGGACATGGTGGTGGTCTCGGCTCCCGCTGGCGACGGCCCGACCACGGGTTCGTGGTCGATGGAGCTTGGGGTCCGCAGCACGACGGCGGGATTTGCGGCCACGTCCTTCGACGAGCTTCGGGACCAGATCGAGTCCGCGGTGACGCGGCGGAGTGGCGGCACGGCGGTCCTGCCTCGCGTGATCCCCTTCTCGCATCCCGGTTCGAGCGAGCGACGCTCGTTCGTGGTCGGCACGTCGATGTGGGATGAACTCGTGCGGCACGCGATTCTGATCGGCGACGGTGCGGTGCTCTACGTCGAGGATCGCGGGACGGCCGATCCCCAGGATGGCGTTCGCTTCGACGGCATTCTCGAGCAGACCGCCGCGGAGGAGTGGGCGGGTGCGTTCTTCGCATCGGCCCGCTCGTCGTGGGAGTCCCGAAGCGGCAGCGGATTCTTCGCCACCGGCGTGGGCGCGGCCGACGGTGAAATGGTCTGGCGAATCACCTTCGCCCCCGGGTTCACGCAGCTGGCCGTGTCGGTCGACGGCGACTCGACCATCGTCCGTCGCGATGCCGGACAGTCGGGCGGGTGGCTGGTGCACGATGCCGCGGTCGCGTCCGAGTTCCCGGAGTTCGCCACTCGAGACGAGGGCGAGTTCGCCGGTCCCGCGGCGACCGGAGGCGGTCTGGTGCCTGGGGGCAAGAGGACTTCCGGTCCGACGCTTCGCACCGCCGACTCGTCCTCGCCGAACGACGGTGCCTCGTTCGGAGTCGATCCTTCGGATGCCGCGTTCGCGGACGGCGGACTCGGCTTCACCAACCAGGATCTCAACGGCGACGGGGTGATCGACGGCGCGGACCAGGCCATCTGGCTCTCGGGAGGGGCCGAGGCGGAATGGACGGACTACGGCTTCGAAGAGGACGACTACTCCGGCACCGATCCCCGCATGAACGGCGGAGATCTGAACGGCGATGGGTTCGTCGATGGCGCCGACCTGGCGATCCGACTCGCTGGAGATGGCGGCTTCGGCACGGCGCCCGCAAACGTCTCGACGTCTCCCTCTCGCGGCAGTCGATCGAAGCCGAAGCTTCGCCTGCGGCAGCGCAACTTCACGTCCGTCGATGCCGATGGAGCCGTGTCGGACGGTGGATGGACCGACACGGCGTACGGTGATCTCGACGGAAACGGCGTGATCGACGGCGCGGATCTGGCGATCCATCTGTCCTCGCAGACCGGCAACGCCGCTCCGGGTGGAGATCCCGCCGGCGGTGGTTCGGACGGCGGGGATCCCGATGCCGCGGATGCCGATTCGACCGGGTCCGACGGCGACGACGCCGGCGAGTCCGAGACCGGCACCACACCCGATGGCACGCCCCCGTCGGTCGATCCGACCATTCCCATCGGCGACGGCGGCGATGGCGAGCCGACTCCGCCGAACCAGAACTCGACGGTGACGGTGCTCTACGACGGCCTTCCGAGCGACACGGTCGTCGCCGGGCTGCAGGCCGACGGCATCGAGCAGTACCTCATCGTCTACGAGGCGGTCGACCCCGATGCCCGGACGACCGGCCAGATCGACGCCGACCGCGTGGTGCAGCACATCCGGACCAAGCACGGCGACTCGCCGAGCGGTTACGGCATCCTCGACTTCGAGAATCCGTTCTTCGAGCGGATCTCGGCGGGCCCCTCGGATCCGCACTACCAGTCGACGGTGAACACGATCGTCGCGCTGCTCGATCGGGTCCGTGCGGAGTTCCCCAACGTGAAGTGGACCATGTACGGCATGCCGCGCATCAAGTACTGGGGGCCTCCGGGTTCCTATGGCTGGGCGACGGCGGACGATCCCGATCGCGAGGAGCTTCTCGAGGCGGCCCTCGAGGCGTTCACTCCGGTGCTCGAGCGTTGCGACTGGATGAACCCCAGCGTCTACGACCGATACGAGCTCGAGCGGCAGAACCAGCCCTCGTGGCAGATGTGGACCGATCGCGAGACGTCGTGGCGCGAGTACACCGTCGAACTGTGTCGGCGGTTCAACGAAGGTCACGCCGGCCCGGACAAGCCGATCATCCCGATGGTCAGCCCGCTCTTCTTCAAGGTCGGGCAGATCGAATACAACATGAAGTACATGACCGCCGAGGAGCTGCTCCGCGATCAGGTCCGGCCGGTGATGGAGGCGGGTGCGGACGGCATCGCGTTCTGGACCGGCTTCAACTACTGGACCCACGCGGTGACGTCGTCGGACGATCTGGGAGTGCTGCAGCAGGAGGCCCGTGTCGCCATGGCGAACGACTTCCTCGACGACGCCCCCGAGGCCTGGGTCGACGACTCGATCCGAAGCGAACTCGAGGCCCGCGTGTCCGAGCGCGTCGGCGAGACCGTGCAGATCGGCCGCCTCGAGGCCCAGTCGATCCTCGCAACCCGTCTGGCGGGCGTCCCGGACTCCTGAGAGGGCGGTTGAGAATCGGGTCGGTGGATCGACGGACGACGATCGCAGATGACCGATGAACTGAACAGATGGCTCGCCTTCCGCTGATCGCGCTCGCCGCACTGCTGGTCATGGCGCTGTGGTCGCCGATCTGGGCGGTCACGGCGCTGGTGGTGATGTATCCGCTGGAGGTGCTGCTGCAGGCGTCCGCGGCGATCTTCGTGGATCGCCCGGTGCTCCTGAACGGAATGGTCGCGGGCCTGCTGGTCTGGGCGGTGGTGCGGCGCACCATGTCGGGTCAGCCGCTCTTCCGGAACCTGTTCACCCCGACATGCCTGGCCTGCCTCGCGTTCTTCGCGTGGGGATACACCTCCGGCCTCTGGAGCCGCACGGAGTGGGCGTTCCAGCTGGAGACCGTCAGGGCCCTGCCGTACTGGCCCCTCTTCCTGATCCTCGCGCCGATGCTGATCTGGCGCATCGAGGACGTCGGAAGCCTCATCGGCGCCACCATGATCGCCGGTCTCGTGATCGCGGGTCTGCTCATCGTGAGCCCGAACGTCGATCTCAATGCGGCGCGGCTCGGCATCGCCTACGGGTCCGACAACAGGGGCAATCCGCTGGAACTCGGAACGCTCGGCGGCAACGTCATGCTGATGGGGGCTCTGACCCTGCTGGTGAGGCCGGGCCTGACGTCCATCGGAATCCGCTCCGCGGCGGTGGTCGTCGGTGCGGGTCTGGCGCTGCTTTCGGGATCTCGCGGCCAGCTGATCGGTGCGGTCATCGCCATCCTCGCGATGGTTCCGATCAACTTCCGGGCGCTCTCGGCACGCGGCCTCGGACTGACGGCGCTGGCGGGTGTGCTGTTCGCCGGCGGACTGATGTTCGCCGTCGATGCCTTCGTCACCCAGGACAACGACCGTCGCTGGGCGGTCGAGAGTCTCGCGTTCGGCGGTTCGGAACGCGTCGAGAACTGCGTGGACCTGCTCGCGGCCTACGCCGAGTCGCCGACCCACTGGCTGCAGGGACTGGGCCTGTACGGATTCGCCTCGGTCGAGAGTCGGTCCGGCGTCCACTACACCCACGTGCTGCTGGCCGACGCTCTCGGCGAAGGCGGCCTGATCGGCTTCTCGCTGCTGATGTTCATCATCTATACGGTCGTTCGGACCGGCTTCCGCTTCGAGCGGATGGTCCGACACGATCCGGTGGCGAGAGCGAACGTCTGCGTGCTGCTGGGCCTGCTCATCTACCACTTCATCCTGGCCAACAAGCAGGGCAACATGCTCGGCAACCCCCTGCTCTACACCTTCGCGATCATGCTTGCGCGGACCTGCCGCGAGTACGAGTCGAGAGAGGTCCTCATGGAGGACCACGACTTCGAGTACGAGGACGAGGTCGCCGAGGGTGGAGTGGAGGACTCGCCCGTGCCCGTCGCCACCTGAACCGGGTTATCGGTCGTGGAGGATCGACACCGGGCGCCGAGTGCCGGGATGCCCTCGGCCGCCGAGGAGCTCCTTGGACGCCATCGGTTTGCGCGCAGTCGGTGAACGACCGAGGGGGTTCGGCGTGGGGAGAAGTCCCGAACCCTGCGCATCTTCGCTCGCGGGTGCTTGTGCAACCGGCGAGCGAGGGTTACACCATTCCCAAGGGGGCCGCCGACGGACTCCCGTCGAGATTGATTCAGGAGAAGACCATGTCCAGCATGTCCACCATGTCCACCATGTCCAGCAAGTCCCGATCGCTTCTTGTTGGTGCGGGTGTCGCCTCGCTTCTCGCCGCTGGCGGGATCGCCACCGCGGGTACGACCATCGATGTCCCGGGGGACTACCCCACCATCCAGTCGGCGATCGACGCTGCGGTGGGTGGCGACGTGGTCCTCGTCGCTCCTGGCGTCTACACCGAGTCGATCGACTTCCTCGGCAAGGCGATCGTCGTTCGATCCTCCGACGGGGCCGCAGCCACGACCATCGATGGCACCGGTGCCAAGGCATCGGTGGTGACCGCCGTCAGCGGGGAAGGCCCGGACACCATCCTGGAAGGCTTCACGATCACCAACGGGATCGTCGGCACCATCTACGAGCCGCTTCCCTTCTACACGTTCGGTGGCGGCATGTACGTCGACCAGTCGTCGCCGACCATCGTCGACTGCATCGTCACCGAGAACCAGTCCGGCTTCGGCGGTGGTGCGTACTTCCGCGAGAGCTTCTCCGAGGTCTCCGGAACGGTCTTCCACGACAACTACGCGAACACCGACGGTGGTGGCGCCCAGTGCTGGGGAGGAGGAGTCCTCTTCACCGGATGCACCTTCACCCTGAACCGGGCTCCGCAATCCTTCGGTGGAGGCGTCCACTTCACTCGCGGCACTCCGGTCGTCGTCGACTGCGTCTTCGCGAACAACACCGCGGCGACCGGCGGCGGCTTCACGTGGAACAGCTTCGGAGACGGCATGGTCGTCACCGGCTGCAGCGTGACCAGCAACGTGGCCGTCACCGGCGGAGGCATCTGGGTGCGTCCCGGCTTCAGCGATCTGGCCCTCTCGAACACCGAGATCTGCGGCAACTTCCCCGACGCGATCTCCGGGCAGTACGAGGACATCGGCAAGAACGTCCTGTGCACGGGGTGCCAGGGCGACATCAACAACGATGGCGACGTCAACGGGTCCGACATCAGCATCATGATCGGCTACTGGGGCTTCTCGCCGATCGGCGTTCCGGTGTCGGCGGATCTCAACAACAGCGGCGTGGTCGATGCCGCGGACCTGTCGATCCTGCTTGCGAACTGGGGTGTCTGCCCCTGATCGACTCGTCGGAATCCAACTGATCACGAGCGCCCCGCTTCGGCGGGGCGTTCGTCGTTTGGGGTCACCACTGGCAGCGGGACCACCTTCTGCAGGCGCGGTTGGGGAACATGCCCGGCGTGTCGTGCCCCGAATCGATGCGATTCTCCCTTGGACCGTCGGCGCTGTGATGTGCCGGCCACCCTCAAGTCACAGGAGTCGCGTCGACATGCCCCGTCTTCGACCTGGAACCGTCGTTCGTTCGCGTGTGTGTTCGTGCTTCGCCATGCTGATGTCGGGACTGGCCACCGTCGCCGTTCAGGCCCAGTGCGGCGATCCGGGCGCGGGCGACTGCTGCCAGCCCCACTCGGGCATCGGGTGCAGCGATGAGGCGTGCTGCACGCTCGTCTGCAACGCCGATCCCTACTGCTGCGACGTCGGATGGGACGAGTACTGCGCCGGCAATGCGGGCGAACTCTGCGGAGGCTGCGAGCCGATCACCCGTGCGGTCATGGGCTTCGGCGGCGCCGCCGGGCTCCCGGGCGGGCTTGCGATCGGTGGGGGCGATCTGGCGGCGTACGACGATGCGACCGGTTCATGGAGCCTGTTTCTCGATGGAGATGCGATCGGCCTCGGCGGCGCGTCGATCTCGGCGGTCGCTGCGCTGGCGAACGGGGACCTGGTCCTTGCGATCGCCGGAGGCGGATTCGTCGCCGACCTCGCCGACGGGCCCGCGGGCGGAGCCGTCGACGCGGTGGACCTCGTTCGATTCACGCCCGAGACGGTCGGGCGCTACACCGCCGGCACGCTCTCGTTCCTGTTCGACGGATCCGATGTCGGTCTATCGGGCGGAATGTCGATCTCCGCCGTGGCCGCTCTCGACGACGGCTCTCTGATCATGTCCTTCGAAGGCGGAGGTTCGCTTCCGGGCGTCGGCTCCTTCGCGAAGCAGGACCTCGTGCACTTCGCACCCTCCTCGCTGGGTGCTGCGACCGCGGGCTCGTGGTCGGTTCATCTCGATGGATCCGACGTTGGCCTGAGTCACAACAACGAGGCGATCGATGCGATCGGCACGACCGCGACGGGCGATCTGCTGATCTCGACCAGAGGCAACGCCTCTGTGCCGGGCGTGTCCGCGGGTCGTGGGGACCTGATGGGCTTCACGCCGAGTTCCCTCGGGTCTGCAAGCAGCGGAGTCTTCTACGACTGGTTCGACGGCACGGCCTCGGGCCTCTCCAACGGCGACAACGTCGCTGCCTTCGCCATGGTGACCTTCTCCTGGCCGGTCGGCGAGCGCCCCGGGGATGGCGGCGGCGGTGGCGGTGGCGGCGGCGTCAATCCCCCGTCGGCGTGCGGGGACCAGACCGCGGGAGACTGCTGCACCGTTCACGACACGCCATATTGCGCGGACGGGGCCTGCTGCGAACTGGTGTGTTCGGTCGATCCGCTCTGCTGCTCGACGGTGTGGGACGAGAACTGCGTTGCGAACGCTGCGGCCTTGTGCGAGCCCTGCATGCCGGTGCCGCTTCTGGTGGGGTCGTTCGGCGGCGCGACCACACTGCCGGGCGATCTGGTCGTCGACGGATGCGATCTTGCGGCGTTCAATTCCGCGACGGGGTCGTGGAACGTCTTCTTCGACGGAGACGATGTCGGCCTGAGTGGTCTGACCATCGCGGCCGCATCGGTGCTGGAGAGCGGGGAACTGCTCATGGCGATCGAAGGTGGCGGAGTCGTCGGGGGTCTCGTGGGAGGTCCCAACGGCAGCACCGTCGACGCCTACGACCTTGTTCGATTCTCGCCAGACCAGCTCGGCGAGGTCACCGCCGGCATGTGGCACTTCCACTTCGACGGTTCGGATGTCGGCCTCTCGAGCAGCGGAGATCAGGCGATCGCCGCCGTCTCCGCGATGGCCGATGGATCCCTGCTGATCGCCACGCAGAACGGAGGTTCCCTTCCCGGAGTGCCGCCCTTCAAGGGTCAGGACCTGATGCGGTTCGTCCCGTCCTCGTTGGGTCAGGCGACGGCGGGCGCGTGGTCGATGCACTTCGACGGATCGGACGTCGGCTTCTCCAACAACAACGAGAAGCTCGACGCGGTCTTCGCCGATGCCGACGGATCGCTGCTCATGTCCTCGAAGGGCAACGTCTCCGCGGGCTCCTTCGGCGCCGGTCGGAGCGACGTCTTCCGATTCACCCCCTACGCGACCGGGTCCTCCACTTCGGGAACCCTGTCGACGGAACTGGCCGCATCGCAGATGGGCGTCCCCAACGGGACCAACCTTCGTGCGGTCTTCCGAACCGTGCTCGTCGATCCCGTGAACCCGCGGCCCTCCACGAGCGCGAAGCTCATGTTCGATCCGCTTCCCGACGCGACGTTCCACGATCTGGCGATCGAGCAGGGCCATCTGCCGTACATCATCATCTACGAGGGAGTCGATCCCAACGCGTCCTCGACCGGTGTGATCGACGCGGCCCTGGTCGTCGAGGCGATTCGAAGCAAGCACGGCGACAGCCCCAGCGGCTACGGCATCCTCGACTTCGAGAATCCGTTCCTCGATCGGCTGCAGGCCGGTCCGGCCGATCCCAACTACCAGCTGACCGTCGACACCATCGTCAACCTGCTGCAGACGGTGCGATCGGAGTTTCCCATGGTGCAGTGGTCGATGTACGGCATGCCTCGCCTCCGTTACTGGTTCAACAACAGCAACTGGGCGAATGCCACCGAGGAGGCCAAGGAGGCCGAGCTGTCCTCGACGCTTGCGAACTACACGCCGGTTCTTCGCGAGATGGACTGGATCAACCCCAGCGTCTACGACCGATACGAACTCGCCCTCTTCGGCGAGTCGTCCTGGAACTCGGTGACCGCGCGGGAGACCGCGTTCCGCCGCTACCAGATGGAGCTGTGCAATCGGTTCAACACCGCCAACGGCGGCGAGCCGAAGGAGATCGTCCCGATGGTCAGCCCCATGTTCTGGAAGGTCGGCACCATCGAATACAACATGAAGCAGATGACGCTCGAGGAGTTGCTTCGCGATCAGGTGCGTCCGCTCGTGGAGATGGGCGCAACCGGTGTGGCGTTCTGGACGGGTCTGTCCTACTGGACTCGTGCGGCGACCTCCGCGGAGACCCTCGGGGTGCTTCAGGCGGAGGCGCGATTCGCCTTCACCTACGACTTCCTCGGCGGCGTCGAACCCGCCGTCTGGTCCGATCCACAATTGAAGGTCGAACTCGACCTCGCCACCTCGGAGCACGTCTACCAGCGCCTGGGAGAGGTCAAGGCCGAGATCGAGGCGTTGCTTTCCGAACCGGGCGAACAGGGTCCCTGAGCTCGGGCACCCGCTCGAACATCCTTCCCAACCCCCGCTCGCGCCGCCCGTGTCGCCTTCATCCGGCGCGGGCGGCGTGCTTCATGGGCGGACGGAACGGGAGTGCGGAGCGCGTCACCAGTCCAACGGCGGCAGACCGAGGTCGGTGGGAAACCGCCCAAGCACTTCTCGATAGCGGGACTCGAGTTCCGGCGTGAAGTGACGGCGCCAGCCTCCGGCCGTTCCGCTGCGCACGAAGGCGTCGGCGCGCTCCTCGCCAGGACGGCGCCCGCCGCTCATCCGGGTGAAGTCGTGCGCGGCGACGATCTCTTCGATCCGGTCCCGATCGAGCGGAAGGCGAAAGGTCTCGACGATTCGCGTCAGCGCCTTCGATGGATCGTGAAGCATCTCCTCGTAGGCCACGATCGTGCTGATGGCGGGATCGCGGTGCCGGTGCCAGCTGCGCACCCAGTCGGCGTAGGGCGAGAGCAGGGTCTCGCCGAAGTGTCTCAGGCCTCGTTCGATGTCGAGGTTCGCGTAGTCCCGATGCTCGGGGTGCCACGGAGTGCTGCGGACGTAGTGGATGTGACTGATCGCCACGTCCCGGAGATCTCGATGGACGATCGCATACGGGACGTCTCCGTCGCCGAGCACGCGGCAGTTGTGGATCGACCCATGCACATGCATCTTGGTGATCACGAGCATGCGGTCGAACCGGGAGGCGAAGTCGTCCGGCAGTTCGAAGGTGTGGCTCTCGCCATGATCCAACTCGTGGCGATTGACCTCTGGGATCAGGAGGGAGCCGAATCCCGGAACGCTCGAGAGCATCCGTTCGACCCAGGTGGTCCCCGACTTCGGAAGTCCCGCCACGAACAGCAGGTGGTGCGGATAGCGATCGCCATGTGCGAGCCACCCACGACGACAGGCCCGCCGGTGAAGGTGGTACCTCGGCACCGAGGCGATCAGCTTGGCGCGGCGAGCGACTGCCGGCGGCAGGCATCGCTTCGCGAACCAGTCGAGGATCGGGGGTGGTCGCATGGGTTCGAGTTCGGCCCGACGGCCCGGTCGTGGTGGCGGTTCGGTCCGGAGAGAATGCGGTGCTCGCCGTCGCTGCGAGTCGTCGGAGATGATCGACCTCGTCCGCGGGCCGCGTCGACGGGAACGTCGGCGAAATCCGCTGGTGGTGCCGACAACTCGATGAAAACCGATCGAGCCCCTCCGCCGTGCGGGGTGTTCATCCGATATCCAACTTGGCGGGGTTGCAAGTCCCTGCCCTGCGTCCGAGAACTCTCCTCCTGCAGCGTCGCCATCGATGTCCACATCACCCACCGAAGCTTCGGCGCCCAAGGCCTCGATCGGTCGGCAGGTCGCCTTTGGAGCGGCGTGGGTCATGGCCGGAGCGATGGCGGGCAAGGCGGTCGGGATGGGGGTCCAGGTGGTGCTCGGCTGGGTCCTCGTCCCCGAGGACTTCGCCATCTATGCCGCGGCTCTGGGTTTGAATCTGGTTGCGGCGGCGCTGCTCGACGGGGGTGCCGAACGGTTTCTGCTTCGTAGCGGAGATTCGTACGGCCGCGTGATCGCTGCGTCGACCCGCATCGCGTACCTCGCCAACGGCCTCGCGGGTCTGGCGGTGCTGGGGATCGCGGCGTGGGCATGGTGGTGGCGAGGCGATGCGGTGCTGGCCGGTGTTCTCGGTGTGATGGCGGTCCACGCTGCGACGCGGACGCCGGTATCCATGCTGAGAACTCGCCTTCGGCATGCCATGCGATTCGGGACCGTCGCACGGACCGAGGTCGTGGCGATCGTGTTTCGCGGTGTGCTGTCGGTGGTGCTGGCGCTGTCGGGCCTGGGAGCGTTCGCGTTCGTGATCCCACTCGTTGCGAGTCTGCCCGTGGAGTGGGCCTTGCTTGCGCGACAGGCGAAGACTCTGCCGAAGCCTGCCTGCGACGGTCGTGCCGATTCGGTGTTGGACGTCCTGCGATCGACGCGATGGATCGTCGCCGCGAACACGGCGCTGACGCTCGCCGGACGGGGCGACTACCTCGCGCTCACGATCGCTGCCCCGAAGGTGTTGGGCGTCTACTTCTTCGGCTTCCAGTTGGCCGTGGCCTCGATGCAGCTCTTCATGGCGTCGTTCCGATCCGTCCTGCTGCCGGGCCTGACGGGGGTCGGAGACGATCCCGTTCGACTGCGTGCGGCGGCACGCCGCGCAATCGGCACGGTCAATCTGCTGCTCCCGCCCGTCTGCGCAGCGCTGGCACTCCTCTCGCCCGCTCTGGTGCATCTGGTCTGGGACGGGCGTTGGGACGAGTCCATCGTGGTCGTTCAGGCGGTGGCACTCTCCACCGCGGTCAGGGCCGCGTCGCCGGTTGGGTTCGCGCTGATGGAGGTCCACGCGCGATGGGTTCGGGTCGCGGTGCTGAACGCCGTGGACGGCGCATCCTTGATCGCAGTGGTGTTCGTAGGCGCCTCGATCTTCGGCGAGGATCTGGCGGCGTTGGTGTGGCTGGTCGCCGTGCAGCGGGCATTGATCGGCGTGACGATCCAGTGTTCGGCCTTGCGCCTGATCGGGGTTCGCCCGATGTCGATGCTCCGGTGGCTCGGCCCGGGGATTCTGGCCTTGGCCACCGGCGTCCTTGCAGTGTGGTTCTGGGGACACTGGCCCAGTTCCGCGAACATCGATCTTGCTGACGGCGTGATCGGCCTGTCGATCTTCCTCGCTGGATGGAGCACGTTCGTTGCGGTCTTCGAGAGGGGCCAGTTGCGATGGGGCCTCGAACTGTTGAGACGGCGAGGCCGCCCGCGCGATCCCGAGATGGAGCGATCAGATGATTGAACGGACGGTTGGCGACTGCAGCATCGATCGATCGCTGCTCGATGCACCGCATGGCGAGGGGAGTGCAGGAGCTTCTCATGCGTCGGCGGTGCTGGTTCGCGACACCATGGCCGGGACGTCTGGCCTTCTCCCCCTGCAACCGTGCACGCGGTTCGGCCGGACGCATACCTCGCATTGGACGTTGGCCGACGAGGTCGGACGGCTGCATGGACCGACATCGCCATGAGCGAGAGGGACCTGGAGCCGACGCGGCGCTCGTCGTGGTCGTTCAAGGCCAAGCTCGGTCGGACGCTGTGGTCGACGACCTGGGCGGTGCTGGGGTGCTGTTCGACGACTCGGGTGATGCTTGTCCGCCTGTTTGGTGGCCGTGTGGGCTCACGTTGCCACATCGGACGGGGTGTCGAGATCGCGGTGCCTTGGCACCTCCGTGTGGGCGACGACGTCATGATCGGCGACGAGGTCGTCCTGTATTCGTTGGGCGAGATCGAACTGGAGTCGGGAGCGCAAGTGGACGTCAGAGCGCACCTGTGTGCGGGTACTCACGACCATCGAGCTCCCGGGTTTCCGTTGATTCGAAGCCCGATCCACATCGGCGCGGATGCGAGGATCGGGGCGTCGGCCTTCATCGGTCCGGGCGTACGAGTCGGCGAGCGATCCGGCGTTGCGCCTCAAGCGGCGGTGTTTCGAGATGTCCCGCCGGATACCCGAGTGCGAGGCAATCCGGCCCGTGTGGATGAAGAGACATCGGCCAACGAGGTGTCGTCGTGAGCACCGTGTCCACAGGTGTCCAGTCCGACCCCAGCCGACTGCGTCGCATGATGTGGTCGGGATGTGGCCGATGGTGCCTTCGCTTCACGCCGCACGTCGCGTATGGACTTCGCAACGTGGTGCTTCGGATGTTCGGCGCCAGCATCGAACGCGGCGCTCGCGTGCGGCGTTCCGTGAGCATCGATGCGCCATGGCAGCTTCGGCTCGGCGCAAGAGCGATGATCGGCGACAAGGCGATGATCTCGGGCCGTCATCCGGTGACGATTGGTCGCGGGACCACCATCAGTCAGGGCGTGGCGTTGCTGACCGCGGCGGTCGGCGTCGGTGAAGGACCGATTCGGATTGGAAGTGGATGCTGGATTGCGGCGGAGACCATCGTGCTTCCCGAATCCCTCATTGGAGACGGCACGGTCGTCGGGGCGCGTTCCCAGGTCGCGGGTGTGCTGCCGGCCGATGTCGTGTCGGTCGGTCTCCCCGCCGTCGCGGTTGGGCCACGGGTGCGATGATCGCGTCTACCGATCGGCCAGTGTGTTCGGGGGCGTAGCGCATCGGCGCTCGTCATGAGCGACGCGGCGATGGGCGCAGTCCGCTCGTCGTCGATGTCCACGAGATCGAGTCGGCGAAGGTGCGTCTTGCATCGGCGCGTCGGCATCGCCGTCCGGGCGCATCCATTGAAGGACATGCAGTCGCGCGACCCGCGAGACCGCGTGCGCCGCGTTCAGTGCATCGCTCTCACGCCGCGCGACGACGGGTCGCGTCGTATGGACGTTCGACGTTTCCGGCGTACTCGTCGTCGCGGTTCGCTTGCCAAGTGTGTTCGAGAATCCCCTGCCGCCGGAGTTCCATCAGGTCGGCGAACCAATCGTTCAGGATCCGGGCGTACTCGGATCGGACTCGAGCGATGACTTGATCGGGGGTGGTCATTTCGGATCGGTCTCCGGGGAGGTTGCTGGTGCAACCCGCGCCACGGTGCATCGGAGGAAACGAGATCCGACTTTTCGGGACTTGCCGGACTTGATGGACTTTGACCGTCCTTTGGGCAAGTTCGCGGATGTACTCGGGCGATCGATCAAACAGTCCGATAACGAGTCTCGCGGCCCTCCAGACTCGAGTTGACACCAGGCGAGCTGCGTTCAGCTCAATCGGCGGGCGTGTTGAACCCAAACCGATCCATGAGGTCGTCGAAGTGCTCGAGGCTGTGGAAGTCGATCAGAAGGCGGCCTTGGCCTTCTTGGCGACTCAGCGAGATTTGGACCCGCGTGCCGAGGTGCTCAGAGAGCTCACGTTCAAGTTTATCAATTTGTTGAGTTCGGCCTCGCTCGCGACTGATGGTGGCCGTGGGTGCGGACATCGATGGCGGGGCCAGAAGGCGGCGCACCTCGACCTCTAGACGGCGGACCGACCAGTTTCGCGCGACAATTGCTTGGCAGAGCTCGCTCCGGAGGGTGAGATCCGACACGGAAAGGAGAACCTTGGCATGCCCTTGACCAAGAGTTCCCCGTGCCACCAGGGACGCTGTGGTCTCATCTAGATCAAGCAAGCGGAGGAGGTTGGAGACGGAGGCCCGCTCCATACCTACTGCTTCAGCCGCTTGCTGATGGGTCAAACTGAATTCATCAATGAGGCGACGTAGGCCCCTTGCTCGTTCGAGGGGATTCAGATCCTCTCGCTGCAGGTTCTCAACGAGTGCCCACTCGGCGGTCTGGCGTTCCGACAGCTGGCGAACGATGGCGGGGATCTGGGGGAGGCCGGCGAGTTTGCTGGCTCTCAGGCGTCGCTCGCCGGCAACGAGTTCAATCCGGTGTCCAATGCGTCGGACGACGATGGGTTGGATAAGGCCGGACGCCTTGATGGACGCGGCCAGCTTCTCAATCGCTTCTTGATCGAAGTACTCTCTTGGCTGGTGTGGATTCGCCTCGATCATCGACGGATCGAGGTACTCGAGTTCCTCATGTCGCGACGCCTCTTCGCCGGCCACCGAGGTTCCACGTGGAACACCGTCTGCCAAACCGGAAGCAGGTTCGGTGTCCGTACCAGTTCCCGCCGGAAACTGGACCTGCGGTTTCGCATGGTGAGGAGCTCGAATCTCAATCTCCGCTGCCCCCGATGTGACCGTCTCTTCTCTTGCAGGCGTGTCCACAACCCGCGTTGACGCGTCAGAACGGATGTCGACTAGAGCGGGAGGCTCTGCGATTTCCTCCCCGCGTGTACTACTGGTTGACGAACCAGCTGATCTGCCCCCGGCGCCCGTCGGGATGAGACCGGCTAGGCCCCGGCCCAGGCGTCTTGGTCGCTTCGCGTCTGATTTCTTGCCATCGGTCACTCGAAGTCTCCCATGCAGTTCCACGTGGAACAGCAATGGTAAGGGAGTCTCGGCAGGCCGGAAAGTTGCTGGCGTTTCGGTCGCCGGCTCGCCCCAACCTCTCGGCCCGATGACTATGTGTTATCGGACTCCAAGACCCAAGATCGCCCCGCGGTCTCGCAGGCCACCTCGCACGGCCTTTTATTGATCAATAACAGTCGGCGAGTTCCACGCTCATCACTTGGAGCCACCCTCCAGAGATTCGGACCAAGTCGAACTGGTCGCCGTTCTCACGGAGAGTGCTCCCCCAATCCCATCTCGATCATCCGCCCGCCGTTGCACCTATGGACGTCGCTCGTGAATCTTGACTCGGAGCGTCGTGGCCAACCCGATAGCCTGCTGCGTCATGGATCCAAACCGCCTTCGACACACTCGACGAACCCGCAACGAGATGTTCGCAATCCTCGCTGCAGCTTCTGCTGCGACGTCGCTATCGCTCGCCTACGGATGCGCGTCCACAGGCAATGTCGCTTCATCTGGAATCGTGGTGACGGCGGGCGATGCAGGAGAGACCGTACGCCTCGCGCCCGGGGAACGCATGACCGTGGAGCTGTTCGGCAATCCTTCCAGCGGAAGAGTCTGGGAACTACGTGCTCTCCCCGACGCCGCCGTGCTCGTGCCTGATGGCACTCGATGGGTGGCGGCGAATGGGGCGTCCGGTTCGGATGAGTTGGCCCGGACCCAGCAGCTTCGGTTCGTCGCTCAGGGCCCGGGGCGCGTCTTGTTGGTGTTCGAGTACGTGCAGCCCAAGTCGCCGTCGGCCGAACCATCGAGTTTCAGTGTCGCCGTCGAAGTCTCGACACGGTAGATGCGCGTCGTCGTCGGATTCTGCCGATGATTCGCGTGACCTGTGGCGACAACCTCCGTCGTCGCCAAGTGGAATCGCGAGATGCCCGAAGCGAACTTCGATTCGATCGTGGGTCCGACCCACAACTACGCGGGGCTGAGTCGGGGCAACGTCGCGTCGATGTCCCACCGTGGGGAGGTCGCGCGCCCGCGGGACGCGGCGCTGCAGGGACTCGCGAAGATGCGTCTGCTGCACGACCTTGGCGTGCCGCAGGGCGTGCTGCCACCGCAGGCGAGACCAGCGGTCGAGGTGCTGCGAGCGCTTGGTTACGGCGGTTCCGATTCGGAGGTCATCGACCGCGCCTATCGAGAGGATCCGCTGCTGCTCGCCCGCTGTTCGTCCGCCTCGGCGATGTGGGCGGCCAACGCGGCGACCGTGTCATCGAGCGCCGAGAGCGGGGACGGCCGTGTCCATCTCTCGGTTGCGAACCTGCGGACCATGTTCCACCGCATGATCGAGGCGCCGCAGACCGAACGGACGCTGCGATCGGTGTTTGCCGATGCTTCGAAGTTCGCGATCCACCCGGCGCTTCCGAACTCGCCGCTGTATGGCGACGAGGGCGCTGCCAACCACACCCGACTGCACGCGCGAAGCGCGGCGCCGGACGAGACGGCGGGCGTCGACTTCTTCGTGCATGGCACCTTCGAAGGCGACCTCGACCCGCCGCGTCGCTATCCCGCACGACAGAGCCTCGAAGCATCCCGGGCGGTCGCCCGGCGGCACGGACTCGATCCGTCTCGGGTCGTTCACGCGCGGCAGTCCAACGAGGCGATCGATGGTGGAGTCTTCCACAACGACGTGATCGCGGTGGGATCCGGGCCGGTGCTGCTGCATCACTCTCAAGCGTTCGCTGACAGGGCCGACACGCTTGGGCGACTGCGCAGCGCGATCGGCGACACCTTTGCACCGATCGAGATTTCCGCGGAGCGCGTGTCGCTGCAGGACGCCGTGGCGAGCTATCTCTTCAATTCGCAACTCGTCGAGACCGCGGCGCATGGTCGGGTTCTGGTGGCTCCACGAGAGTCCCACGACACCGAGTCGGTTCGAGAGCAGCTTGCCGAATTCGTCGAGAGCCCGGAGGTGCCGATCGATGCGGTGCACTACGTCGATCTCCGGGAGTCGATGCGGAATGGCGGGGGGCCGGCGTGTCTTCGTCTTCGCGTGCCTCTTTCCGCCGACGAGTGGTCTTCGGTGACGCCGGGCTGTCGGTTCTCGACGGAGCTTCACGCGGGTCTGGAGACCTGGGTGCTGCGGCACTACCGAGAGACGTTGGCACCAGATGAGCTTGGCGATCCTCGACTGCTTGAGGAGGGCCGGACGGCGCTCGACGAGTTGACCGGAATCCTCGGTGTCGGATCGATCTATCCATTCCAGCGTTGATGCGACGCCGCCGACCGTTGAGTCGGGGTCGGGTCGCGTCGATCGCCCGGAGTCCGGAACGAGTGGTCGGGTGCCAATAAGAACCATCGCCTACGGAGCTGGTGAGGGAGCGGGTCGTCGATCCAGTTCGGCGGGCGGTGCGCTCGATGCTCAGTGTCCCGAGGCGTCTCGGGACGCCGGCAGGAGGCCGGCACGACGACACACCGGCCGCGTGGCAGGGATGCCCGCGGCCAAGACATGGAGAGTTCCCCGATGAACCCGCAGGAAGTCCTTCACGAGCTCGAGCAGAGCCTGTTCCAGTCCCTCGTGTCCGGTGATCGCCAGGAGTCGCGACGCCTTGTCCAGCAGACGCTGGAACTCGGCATCGATGCCGAGTCGTTGTCGCGAGACGTCTACTGGTCGGTCCTCGACACCCTCAACACCCTCTACCGCAACGACCAGGTCACGGCCCTCTCGTTCCAGTACGCGACCCGTCTCCTGCGATCGCTCGTCGATCAGGCGCAGGCCTCCTATCGGCAGGCCGAGTCGCGGGGCCGACGGATCTGCATGTTCTGCGGCGAGACCGAATCGGACGATCTTGCCGGCCAGCTGGTGGCCGATCTCGCCGAGGCCGACGGCTACGAGATGTTCTTCGGGGGCGGTGGCATCGCCAACGACGAGATTCTCGAGGAGGTCAACAATCGTCGTCCGGACATCCTGCTGCTCTTCTCGAGCGGCCCCCGCGACGCCCCGAACATCCGACAGCTGATCGACACCATTCGGGGTGTCAACGCCTGCCCGGAGATGCAGATCGTCGTCGGCGGTGGCATCTTCAATCGTGCCCCGGGACTTGCCGAGGAGATCGGCGCGGACCTCTGGGCGACCAGTCCACGCGAGCTGCTGACGTCCCTGGAGGAGATGCCGATGGTTCGCTCGGAACTTGCGGCCTCCAGGGCGGAATCCCGGAACGCTCGCGTCCGCAAGGCGGCCTGAGCGGCGGCACGGACAGCTCGTCGCGGGGGCGCGACGCATCGGACGAACCCACGATCACGCGGCCTCCCCGGTCGCGTGATTTCATTGATGTTCCTGTGAACGAAACCTCTTCGCTGGTCCTAGAACCACAGCACCCCGTCCATCGAGGATGGGTCGCTGGTCCTCTGGTGACGATCGCAACACCGGTTGCCGATGACCACCCGGCACGAGAACACCCCGTCGCGAGTCCAAAGGCGTGATCCACTACATCACCACGAACGGCATCGGAAACGCCTGGGTCGGCAATGAATTGCGCCGTGTGGAGGCATCGGGAATCCCCTGTCGTCTGCACGCCCTCTATGGAGACGAGCATCGGTTCTTCGAATCCGAGTGGGCCCGCCGTCTCGAGGCTCGCACCGAGCATCTCTACCCGCTGTCGCCCATCGCCGTCGCCGGTGCCGTGATCGCGGCCCCGTTTCGATTCGGTACGAGGTGGTGGCAGGCCCTCGGCAACGCCCTGTTCGGGGAGCGCGAGAGTTTCCGCAATCGAGTGAAGGCGATCGGCCACCTCGCGGTCGCGGCGGTGTGGGCCGGCCGCCTCCGAAAGGACCCGCCGACCCACATCCACAGCCAGTGGATCCACTCCTGCGGAACCGTCGGCATGTACGGAGCCTGGTTGCTCGACGCGCCGTTCAGCTTCACGGGACATGCTGCGGATCTGTACCGGGAGCGAGTCGCCCTCCGCGACAAGATTCGCCGCGCCGACAGGATCGTCTGCATCTCCGAGTTCCATCGCCGCTTCTACCTTTCCGAGGGTGCGCGCCCGGAGCAGCTGGTGGTCGTCTACTGCGGCATCGACACGAGCCATTTCGCGCCGCCCGAGAGGGAGGCGGAAGGACCGTTCACGGTGGTGTCTTCGGGGCGGCTCGTCCCGAAGAAGGGCTTCGCCGATCTCATCGCCGCCTGCGCCGTGCTTCGCGACCGGGGGGTCGACTTGCGATGCCGCATCGGTGGGAGCGGGCCGCTGGAGGGTGAACTTCGAGCGCAGGTGACCAAGCTCGGTCTCGAGGATCGCGTCGAGTTGACCGGCGAACTGCTGCCTCAGGAACGGATTCCCGAGTTCATGGCCGCGGGCCACGTCTACTGCCTCCCCTGCGTCTGGGCCCCCGACGGCGACGTCGACGGTCTCCCGCAAATGCTGATGGAGGCGATGGCCTGCGGACTGCCCGCGGTGTCGACTCGCCTCGTCGGGATTCCCGATCTCATCGAGAACGACGTGACGGGCCTCTTGGTGGAGGCGGGTGATGTCGAGGCCCTCGCGGATGCCTTGGAGCGACTCGCGGGCGACCGCAAGCTTCGAACGCGCCTTGCGGAGGCGGGTCGATCGCGCGTCATCGAGACGTTCGACCTCGACCGATGTCTCGAGCCGTTGTTCCAGATCTTCCGAGGCGGTCGTCTCCGTCCCGATCAGGCGTCGCCGCGTCGCGCCGAGTCTCGCCCTCTCGCAGCCGTTGGAGACAGCCGATCATGATCATCTCTCAGACGCCCTACCGCGTGAGCTTCGCCGGAGGCGGAACCGATCTGCCCGCGTTCTATCGGAGCGAACCGGGCGCGGTTCTGTCGGTCGGCCTGCAGAGCCACATGTACGTGACCGTGAGCCCTCGTTTCAAGAGCAGTGTTCGCGTCGCCTACAGCCGGACCGAGATCGCCGAGACCGTCGCCGAGGTCGAACACACCATCGTGCGCACCGCCTTGGAGATGACCGAACTCGGGCGGCATCTCGAGATCACCACGATCGGCGATCTCCCCGCGGGCACGGGCATGGGATCGAGCAGCACCCTCACCGTCGGGCTGCTGAACGCCCTGCACGCCTACAAGGGTCGGGTCTCGAGTGCGACCGATCTCGCCGAACAGGCGTGCGAGATCGAGATCGACCGACTCGGCAAGCCGATCGGGAAGCAGGACCAGTACGCCGCGGCGTTCGGAGGCATCAACTACATCCGCTTCAACCCCGACGAATCGGTGCAGGTCGAACCGGTGCCCTGCGCCCGGGAGACCGTCGCCGAGATCGAACGCCGCAGCATGCTCGTCTACACCGCGAAGCAGCGGAGCGCCGACGGAATTCTGGAGCGCCAGAGCGAGGGCACCGCCGACAAGATGGCGACGCTTCGCGCGATGCGCGACCTCGCCGGCGAGATGCGAGGCGCGCTTGCCGGGCGCGGCGACGTCGACGAGTTCGCGGCGCTGCTCGACGAGGGGTGGCGCCTGAAGCGATCGCTCGGCTTCGGCATCTCCTCGAGCGACATCGACGACATGTACGAGACGGCACGCCGTGCCGGCGCCCAGGCCGGCAAGCTGCTCGGGGCCGGCGGGGGTGGCTTCGTCTATCTGATCGCACCGCCCGAGCGCCACGAGGCGATCCTCGAAGCCCTCGGTCAGCCCCAGCAGGTTCGCTTCGGCATCGACCGCCTCGGCAGCCGCGTGATCTTCATCAGCGATCATCCGGGTCACTGTGCAACCGCCGCCACGCCGACCACGGCGAGGGCGTTGCAGGGAGGTGCCGCATGAACATCCTCATCACCGGCGGCGCCGGATTCATCGGATCGCACACCGCCGATGCGCTGCTTGCGAAGGGCCATCGGGTACGGGTGCTCGACAGCCTTGAAGAGCCAGTGCATCCGGGGAACCGGGTTCCCGAGTACCTCGATTCCCGCATCGAATTCGTCCGCGGCGACGTGCGGGACGAGGACGCGCTGCTTGCGGCACTCGAAGGGTGCGATGCGGTCTACCACCTCGCGGCGTTTCAGGACTACCTGCCGCAGTTCAGTCGATTCGTGGACGTCAACGTCGCCTCGACGGCCCGGATCTTCGAGCTTGCCGTCCGCGAGAAGCTGCCCCTGAAGCGGGTGATCGTGGCCAGTTCACAGGCGACGCTCGGCGAGGGCCTCTACCGCGACGCCGAGGGGCGCACGCTGTTGCCGGACATGCGCCCGGACGCCCAGTTGCGTCGGGGGGTCTTCGAGTGCCAGGCGCCGGAGGGATTCCAAGGGCCTCTGCAATGGCAAGCGACCGACGAGACCGTCGCCAATCCGCAGAACCCCTACGGCATGAGCAAGATCGCCGAGGAGCAGTTCGCCCTGCGCCTCGGCGAGCGCTACGACATTCCCACCGTGGCGATGCGGTACTCGATCGTGCAAGGGCCCCGGCAGAGCTTCCACAACGCCTACAGCGGCGCGTGCCGGGTGTTCTCGCTCGCCGCGCATCAGCGGGTGGCCCCGCCGATCTACGAGGACGGCATGCAGATCCGCGACTTCGTCAACATCCACGACGTGGTCGACGCCAACGTGCTGGTCCTCGAGGATGAGCGGTCCGACTATGAGATGTTCAACGTCGGCGGCGATCGGCCGATGACGGTTCTCGACTTCGCCGGCGTGGTCGCCGAGGTGTTCGGAACCGAGGATCTGCCCCGCGAGCCCGGCGGCAAGTACCGATTCGGCGACACCCGCCACATCTGCTCGGACGTCTCCAAGCTGAAGGCCCTGGGGTGGTCGCCGCGACGCACGGTGCACGACAGCGTCTCGGAGTATCGCGAGTGGCTCGACACGGCTGAAGATCCAGGGCGCATCCTCGAGGAGTGCCAGAAGCTGATGGAGAAGATGCAGGTGGTTCGCCCGGTGGGAGCCGGCGCGTGAGCGAGGCCGGCGATCGCCGAACCGGCGCTCTGCTGCTTGCCGGCGGACTTGGAACGCGCCTGCGACCGTTGACCGATCGCGTTCCGAAGTGCCTCGTCGAGATCGGTGGTCGCAGCCTGCTCGACCATTGGCGCGAGGCCCTCGCGGCGGCGGAGGTAGGCGAGGTGCGAATCAACACCCACCACCTGCCCGAACCGGTGCGCGACTGGATCGAGATCGCGAATCGAAGCGCCCCACCTCGGTTCGTGGAGTCCTTCGAGGCGGAGCTTCTCGGCTCCGCGGGCACCATCTCCGCCAACCGAGACCTGGCTGATGGCTGCGACGAGATCGTCGTGGTCTACGCCGACAACCTCTCTTCGGTCGATCTGGGCTCGGTTCTCGCGTTCCACCGTGGCCACGCGGACCCCTTCACGATGGTCCTCTTCCGATGCGACGAGCCGCGGCGATGCGGCATCGCGGAGCTCGACAAGGACAACCGGATCGTCTCGTTCGTCGAGAAGCCTGAGTCGCCCCGCAGCGATCTCGCCAACGCGGGCATTTACGTGGTGGACGCGGATCTCTTCCGCGAGCTCGCGGACGTCGGCGGCTTCGACATCGCCTTCGACCTGCTGCCGAGAATCGCCGGACGCATGCGGGGAATCCTGCACGCGGGATACCACCGCGACATCGGGACGCCCGAATCGCTGCGGCAGGCCGAGGCCGATCTCGCATCGGGTCTCGTATCGGGGAGCCGCTGATGCGGCGCCCGGCCGTGTTCCTCGATCGCGATGGCACGCTCATCGAGCATGTCCATCATCTGCATCGGGTCGAGGATGTTCGCCTCGTCGCGGGCGCCGCGGAGGCGGTCGCTCGTCTTCGCTCGACTGGTCGCCTTGCGGTGCTTGCGACCAACCAGTCCGTGGTGGGTCGCGGGATGCTCTCCGCCGAAGGCCTCGAGGCCATCCACGAGCATCTTCAGGCGCTGCTCGAGGATGCCGCGGGTGTCGAGGCTCGGCTCGACGCCATCTACTGGAATCCGCATGTTCCCCCGACGGACGGGGCGCCGCCCCACGCCGATCGAAAGCCCAATCCGGGCATGTTGCACCGGGCCGCGGAGGAACTCGACATCGATCTCGGGCGCAGTTGGATGGTCGGGGACGCCCTGACGGATCTCGAGGCCGGCCTACGGGCGGGATGCCGGAGTTCGATCCTCGTCCGGACCGGCGAGGGGGCGGGGGTCGACGAGAACGCCATTCCCGTCGGCGCATTCGTCGCCGCCGATCTGAGCCACGCGATCGGAATGCTGCTGGCTCGGGAGGAGTCCGTCGGCCTTCGCGGAGTGGATTCGGGCCGCTGATGGGCCGATGATTCGGACAGGAGCACGACCATGAAGATCCTCGTCACCGGCGGAGCCGGATTCGTCGGGTCCGCCTGCCTTCGTCACCTGATCGATCAGGGTGCGGACCCCGTCGCCTACGACAACCTCAGTCTCGGTCATCGCGATGCGGTCCCCGCGGATCGCCTCGTCGTCGGCGACATCGCCGATACCGCGAAGCTCGCATCGCTGATGAAGGAGCGCGGCATCGAGGCGGTCATGCACTTCGCCGCAGCGACCTACGTCGGCGAATCGGTGACGAATCCCGACCACCACTACCGCAACAACATCGCCGGAACGCTCAGTCTGCTGACCGCGATGCGCGAGGCGAAGGTGGATCGCATGCTCTTCTCGAGCACCTGTGCGACCTACGGCCTCAATCCGAAGATGCCCATGAGCGAGGAGTCCGAGCAGGTGCCCTGCAGTCCGTACGCCCGGACCAAGCTCGCCGTCGAGTGGATGATCCGCGACTTTGCGGAGGCCTACGGCCTCGGGTTCACCCTGCTCCGGTACTTCAACGCCGCCGGCGCCGACGCCGACGGCTCGCACGGCGAGGACCACGATCCCGAGACCCACCTCATTCCGCTGGTGCTGCGGGTGGCTCAGGGTCGGATGGACTCGCTGAAGGTCTTCGGCACCGACTACCCGACGCCCGACGGCACCTGCATCCGCGACTACGTGCACACCGCCGACCTCGCCTCCGCGCACTGGCTGGCGATCCAGGCGACGACCCCAACCACCCGCGAAGTCTTCAACATCGGGACCGGAGACGGCAACTCGGTGATGGAGGTGATCAAGGCGTGCGAGGAGGTCACGGGCCGCGAGATCCCGCTGGAGATCTGCGAACGACGCCCCGGTGACGCCCCGGCGCTGGTCGCCGATCCCAAGAAGCTCAAGACGAAGCTCGGTTGGAAGATGAAGTACCCGACCATCCGCGACGTCGTCGAGACCGCGTGGGCGTGGCACGAGAGCCATCCGCAGGGCTACGCCGACCGGGTGCCCGCCGCGGCGAACGCCTGAGCGTCACGGCACGCCGACGAAGTCCCGACCCACTCAGGACGCCGTTGCGCACCGCTCGAGGGCGTGTCGCACGACATCGACATCGGGACGAGCATCGTCGACGCTCGCACCGATCGACGTGGGCAGCGCGATGCCGGAGGGGCCGCCGAGATGCTCGCGGAACTCCTCGAGTCCGGCGAGCAGTTCGTGGTGATCGTGAGCGGCATCGTCCCACGTCGGCAGACCGAGCGACGCGAGCGTGGACGCGATGCGGTCGCGCGAAGTCTCGTCGAGCCGTCCTTCGAGCACCGCCACGGTCGAATCCACGACGATCCCGATCGACACCGCCTCGCCGTGGGTCAGACGGTGCTCGGTCATCGACTCGAGCCGATGCGCCGCCCAGTGTCCGAAGTCCAGCGGTCGCGAGGTGCCGAGTTCGAAGGGGTCGCCGCCTTCGACGATGTGCCGCCAGTGCAGTTCGGCGCTTCGGCGGATCACCGCCTCCGCGGCGTCGCGATCGCGAGATCGAACGGCATCGGCGTCGCGCTCGATGCGCTCGAACAGTTCCCGATCTCGGATGACGGCGATCTTCACCGCCTCGGCGAATCCGGAGTTCCAGTGCCGATCGGACAGCGAGTCGAGCAGATCGAGATCGCAGACGACCGCCTCGGGCACCGCGAAGGTGCCCAACAGGTTCTTCTTGCCGAGGCGATTGACGCCGTTCTTGACTCCCATCGCCGCGTCGTCCTGAGCCAGCGTCGTGGTGGGCATCCTGACGAGGCGAACGCCTCGGTGGAAGATGGCGGCCGCGTAGCCGGCGACGTCGAGCACCGCGCCGCCGCCCACGACGAGCACCACGCTTCGTCGGCAGACCCGTTCGCGGTCGAGACGTTCGAGAATCGTCTCGAGGATCGCCGGGTCGTTCTTGGCGATCTCGCCGCCGGGCAGGATCAACGGTGCGCAGGCGGCCGGAGCGTCGTCGCCAAGCGCAGCAAGATGCGAGGAGAGCGTGTCGGCGAAGTCGGGGCGGGCGTCGAGAAGCCCTGCGTCGACGATCGGCAGCAGGTTCGCGCGGAACCCCCCGCCCCCGCGCAGTTCTCGAAGCGCCGCGTCGAGTCCGGCATCGCGAAGGCCACGTCCGAAGCGGATCCGGTGCCGAAAGTGGAGATCGAGGTCGGCGTCGAGGGGAGGCACGGGTCGGGTGTCGTGATCGGCGATTCGTCGTCGAACGAGGTCGGGTGGCGGGGCGAGGTCTGCGTTCCGGGATCCGCATTCCGATGGACGCGGGGTCGAGACGATAGGCGAAGGACACCGCCGGATCGCCCCGCGTCGCCGTCGACATGCGGCCTCAACGAACGTCGAGCCAGGGTTCGCGCAACCTCGCGAGGCACACCGCCGAGGCGACGCCGACGTTGAGACTGTCGACGTCGGCGGCCATCGGGATGCGGACGAGTTCGTCGCAGACCGACTTCGCACCTCTGGTGAGACCGGGAAACTCCGAGCCGACCAGCAAGGCGATGCGGGCCCGTGCGGAGACCTGTCCAAGCGGGGTGGCCTCGGGGTCGAGGGCGGTCCCCAGAAGGTCGACGTCGAATCGCCGGCAGAGCGCCTCCAGGGCGTCCGGCCATGGGGAGAGTCGCGTGAAGGGAATGTCGATGGCGTGACCGATCGAGACCCGCAGGCTCTTCCTGTAGAGGGGATCGTGGCATCCGGGGCTCAGCAGCACGCCGTCGATGCCGAACGCGGCGGCGTTTCGAAAGAGCAGACCGATGTTGTCGATGTTGCGGATCTCCTCGCAGGCAAGGAGCGCCACGGGGCGTTTCCGTTCGCCGCGAGGTTCGGCCAGGCGAGCCTCGATGCGGGCGAGACCGTCATCGGGCCGACGGCCGAGGGCCAGCAGGCCTCGATGCAGATCGAATCCCACGATCGACTCGAGCACGTCGTCGTCGGCGACGAGCAGCGGCGGCGACGGGTCCGCCGACGCGTCCCGCAGCGCCCGCGCCCGATCGGCCATCCGAGGACTCGCCAGAATCGAGATGGTGGTGCCCGGTCGGGCAAGCATGCGTTCGAGGACGAGCAGCTGCTCCCCGATGAACCAGCCGGCGCCTTCTCCGGCGCGAACGAGCTCCGGATCGCGCAGCGACCGAAAGGGATCGAGTCGCGGGTCGCCGCTGTCGACCGGTTCGACCGGGCCGGGGGTCGGTGTGTCGGAGGCGTCGTGACGTCCTTCCATATGGGGGCATCTTGACCGAATCGGGACTGCAGGGTTCGCCCTCGGCCACCGATACACTCCGCCGATGCCCGAGGAGACGCCCATCTCCAATGCCGAAGTCGGCACGCAGATCGAGCGCCCACTCGAGGCCTCGAACGAGGACCGCCGTGTCGACGAGCTGATCTCGACCGGCGCCGAGGCGCCCGAACTCGCCGAGGCGGTGGGCGCCCAGGCCGCCGCGGATGCCGCAGACACGCTCGAACGCCTGCCCGAGCACGAGGCCATCGAGGTCCTCGGGGAGATGGAGTTCGAGGCCGCCGCCGAGGCGCTCGCCCACATGGTCCCGTCCCTCGCAGCGGGCGTCGTCGAGGAGATCGTCGAGGATCGCCCCGAGATCGCGGCGCGGCTGATCGAGGAGATGGCGCCCGACGACGCCACCGATCTTCTGCAGGAACTCGCGGCGACGCCGCGGGAACGGGTGTTGGCCGCGATGACGCCGCAGACGCTGGGGCGCCTTCGCGATCTCCTGCGGTTCCCCGAGGACTCCGCCGGTGGCCTGATGACCACCGACTACCTCTCGGTCCGGGCGGAGATGACCGTCGCCGAGGCGGTCGAGGCGATCCGTCGGGTCGAGATCGACGAGGACACCACCGACGCGTACGTCGTCGACCGACGCGGTCATCTCGAGGGCACCGTGAGTCTGCGGAAGCTGCTCCTCGCCGGTCCCGAGGAGCGGATCGGCGACCTTGCGGACCGTCGAGTCGATGCGGTGCCTCCCGAACTCGATCGCGAGGCGGTGGCGAGGTCGTTCGAGCGCTACGACCACCTCGTGCTGCCGGTGGTCGACGAGCATCGGCGACTGCTCGGCATCGTCACCGTCGACGACGTGATCGACACGATCCGCGCCGAGACCACCGAGGACGCGCAGCTGATGGTGGGTGCGGGCCGCGAGGAGGCGGTCACGTCGACCGTCGCCTTCAAGCTGCGAAGTCGCCTGCCATGGCTGGTGGTCAACCTGTTCACCAGCGCCGTCGCGGCGCTGGTCGTCCTGCAGTTCGAGGGCCTCATCGCGGAACTTGCGGTGCTGGCGGTGCTGATGCCGCTGGTCGCCAACCAGGCTGGCAACGCCGGCCAGCAGTCTCTTGCGGTCACGCTCCGCGGCATCGTGCTGCACGAGGTGCCGCCGCGTGGATCGATGACGCTCCTGTTGCGCGAGGGCGGCGTGGGTCTGGTCAACGGCGTGTGCTGCGGCGTGCTCGTCGGCAGTGCCATCGCCGTGATCGAACTGCTGTCCGGCGGCGGCGCGGCGTGGCGCCTCGGTGTCGTCGTCGCGATCGCGATGAGCGTGGCGCTCGCGGTCGGTTGTCTCGCCGGCGCGGGGATTCCGATTCTGATGCGACGGGCCGGTGCGGATCCCGCGACCGCCTCCACCATCTTCCTCACGATGGTGACCGACAGTCTCAGCTTCCTCAGCTTCCTCGGTCTCGCGAGCGCCCTGTCGGGCTGGATCGAAGCACCGGCGGTCTGAGTCTGCGGTGCCTCAGGCGTACGCCTCGACCGTGTCGCAGGTGCAGACGAGGTTGCGGTCGCCGTAGGGGTTGTCGACGCGTCCCACCGCGGGCCAGAACTTGAACTGCCGCAGCCACGAGGCGGGATACGCCGCCCGCTCGCGCGAATAGGCGTGATTCCACTCGTCGGAGCAGACCGACGCGGCGGTGTGCGGTGCGAACTTCAGGGGGTTGTCCTCGCGGTCGAGGCGACCCTCCTCGATGTCGCGGATCTCCTCGCGGATCGCGATCATCGCGTCGCAGAAGCGATCGAGCTCGGCCTTGGACTCGCTCTCGGTGGGCTCGATCATCAACGTGCCCGCCACCGGCCACGCCATCGTCGGCGCATGGAACCCGTAGTCGACGAGACGCTTCGCGATGTCGTCGATCTTGATGCCCGCGGACTTGTCGAAGGGTCGGCAGTCGACGATGAACTCGTGCGCCACCCGACCGTTCGCGTTGGTGTAGAGGACGTCGTAGTGGCCTTCGAGGCGCCTCGCCATGTAGTTCGCCGAGAGGATCGACACCTCGGTCGCGTCCTTCAATCCCTTCGATCCCATCAGGGCGATGTAGACCCACGGAATCGGAAGGATCAACGCCGAGCCGTAGGGCGCCGCCGAGATCGGGCCGATCGCATGACGCCCTGCGGACTCCGGACGGACCACGGGATGTCCGGGCAGGAACGGGGCCAGCGCCTCCACGACGCCGATCGGTCCCATGCCCGGACCACCGCCACCGTGGGGGATGCAGAAGGTCTTGTGCAGGTTGAGATGGCAGACGTCTGCGCCGAGTTCCGCCGGTCGGACCAGGCCGACCTGGGCGTTCATGTTCGCGCCGTCCATGTAGACCATGCCGCCCGCCTCGTGGACCGCATCGCAGAGTTCGCGGATCCGATCCTCGAAGACGCCATGCGTCGAGGGGTAGGTGACCATGCATGCCGCAAGGGTGTCGCGATGGGCTTCGGCCTTGGCCTTGAGATCGGCGAGGTCGACGTTGCCGTCCTCGTCGCAGGCGACCGGCACCACTCGCATGCCCGCGACGATCGCCGACGCGGGATTGGTTCCGTGCGCCGAGACCGGGATCAGGCAGGCGTCGCGATGGGACTCGCCGCGGTGGTGGTGGTAGGCGCGGATCGTCATGAGCCCGGCGTACTCGCCCTGACTGCCGGCGTTGGGCTGCAGGCTGATCGCGGCGAAGCCGGTGATCTCGGCGAGCCACGCCTCGAGCGACCGGAACAGCTCCATGTATCCCTGCCACTGCTCGACCGGCGCGAACGGATGCAGCGACGCGAACTCCGGCCACGAGACCGGCAGCATCTCGCTGGTCGCGTTCAACTTCATGGTGCATGAGCCCAGCGGAATCATCGAGTGGGCCAGCGACAGGTCTCGCGACTCGAGGCGCTTCAGATATCGCAGCATCTCGGTCTCGCTGCGATAGCGGTGGAAGACCTCCTGCTTCATGAAGTCGCCGGTGCGGGCGAGGCCCTCGGGAAGGGATGGCGCCGGTGTCGGCGCGTTGGGCACCGACGCACCGAAGCACAGGGCGAGATCGCCGATGTCGGCGAGCGTGGTGGTCTCGTCGAGCGTGATGCCGATCGAACCGTCGCCGTACTCCCGCAGGTTGATGCGACGCGCCTTCGCGGCGGCGATCAGGCCGGCCGTCTCGCCGGCGGGACGAACCCGAAGCGTGTCGAAGAACGTGTCGTTGGCGATCTCGTGGCCGGCATCGCGCAGCGTCGCGGCCAGGGTCGAGGCGAGGTCGCGCACCCGGTTGGCGATCGCCTTCAGGCCGTCGGGTCCGTGCCAGCATCCATAGAGACCCGCCATGACCGCCAGCAGGACCTGCGCGGTGCAGATGTTGCTGGTGGCGCGATCGCGGCGGATGTGCTGTTCGCGGGTCTGGATCGCCATGCGAAGCGCGGGGTTGCCGTGGATGTCGCGGGAGACGCCGATGAGGCGTCCCGGCATCTTGCGGACGAAGCGCTCGTGCGTCGCCAGATATGCCGCGTGCGGACCGCCGAGGCCCATCGGGATGCCGAATCGCTGGGTGCTGCCGACGGCGATGTCGGCGCCGCGTTCTCCGGGCGGGACGGTCAGAGTCAGCGACAGCGGATCGGCGGCGACGACCAGCATCGAGTTCGCGTCGTGCAGTCGCTCGGCGAGGCCGGCGAGGTCGTGCAGGCGTCCGTCGGTTGCGGGCGTCTGCACGAGAGCGCCGCAAAGCTCCTCCAGATCGTCACGCTCCGCGAGCGAAGCGACCGAGCCGACGCGCACCTCGACGCCGAGGCCCGACGCGCGGGTCTCGACGACCGCGATCGTCTGCGGGTGGCAGTCCTCGGCGACGAAGAACGCCTTGCGTCCGGGCTGCTGGGAGAGGCACATGGTCATCGCCTCGGCGGCAGCGGTGCCTTCGTCGAGCAGACTGGCGTTCGCGACCGGCAGACCGGTCAACTCGCAGATCATCGTCTGGAAGTTGAGCAGGGCCTCGAGGCGACCCTGGGCGATCTCGGCCTGATAGGGCGTGTACTGGGTGTACCAGCCGGGGTTCTCCAGCACGTTGCGCTGGACGACCGGCGGCGTGATGGTGCCGTGATAGCCCATGCCGATGTGGCTTCTGAAGACCTGATTGCGGGACGCCATGCCTCGCAACGCGGTCAGCAGCTCGTGTTCCCCCCGAGGGCCGGCTCCGGCGGCACCCGGCGCCTCGGCGACTCGCATCGGCGCGTTCATCCGGATCGAGGCGGGAATCGCCTCGCTCATCAGGGCATCGAGATCTCCGCACCCGACGGTCTCGAGCATGGATGCGATCTCCGTCGCGTCCGGGCCGAGGTGCCGCCTGGGGAAGGTGTCGAGCGGCGGGAACGGCATGGTCTGCTCCGAAGTGGTGCCGAGGTCGGCGGGGGTGGCGGAAGTGCTCATGTCGTTGGGAAGGTCGTTCTGGACTTCGGGGTCGCCGGGAGAGGCCCGACGGCGAGATGATGGAAGGACCGGGAGGGACGGGGTGCGGACGCGGAACGGACTCGAAGGCCACTCTTGCCGATCCTGCCGAGGCTGCCGATCCTGCCGATGGAAGGCGGGATCCGGGCTCGAACCTCGCGATGCCTCCGCCTCGGGAAGCATGTGATGAAGGTCGAGGGGCGACCGCCGTCGCAGGACGACTGCAGAGAGTCCGATCACGCGGCTCGGCGTGACCGTCCGCCGTTTCGCCGAGCGACGAGTATAGATCGCGCGGTTCGGACTCCATGTCGCCTTGGAGTCGGATTGACGGGTGAAATGTGCGAGGTCGCCGCCGGCGCCCTTGCGGCACGCCCGCGTAGGATCGTCGCCGAAGAGGACTCGACGCCCATGCCGAAGCCACCGGCGCACGGCGGTGCACCCCGGGCCTCTCCGGACCGTCGGTCGGAGGCGGCCGGTCCGGGAATCGGTCTTCGAGAGCCATGCCCTTCACGACCTTGCGGACACCGCCCACCATGAACCGTCGCCCGACCACCCGCCGCTTCGCCTGGATCCCGATCGCCACGGTGCTCGTCGGCATCCTTCATTCGCCTGCTCTTGCGGCGCCTCAGTCCTCGGCGACATCGGGAGGAGCCGCCGGCCGCATCGAGCAGGGTTCGGTCGACGTCTACCGGTTCTCACCCGAGGAGACGTGGGTGGAGGCCGACGCGGAGCGCACCAGCCTCCGGGCCCTGCTCGAATCCCTCGGCGAGGAGACCATCTCCTGGTACCAGCATGTGATGACGCTCTCGAACCCCTACTTCGAAGGGCGGGCGCCCGGTTCGCCGGGCATCGAGCGGGCCGCGGACTATCTCGCCTACTGGCTCGATCGGAGTGGTCTCGAACCGGCGTTCGCCGGGGCGTTCCGTCAGGCGTTCGAACTGCCGCTGCGCACCCCCGAGACGATCGGGGCAGGTCTGGCGATCGGCGACGAGACGCTTCGCGAGGGCGAGGACTTCCTGATGCTGGCCAACTCCGGCGCCGGCGAGGTCGTCGGATCGGTGGCGTTCGTGGGGTACGGCATCGAGGACGGGCCCGAAGGGTTCGACAGCTTCGGAGACATGGGGGATCTCTCCGGACGGGTCGCGATGGTCTTCCGCTACGAGCCCATCGACGAGGAGGGCAACAGTCGATTCGCGGGTCGTCGCTTCAGCCGCCACGCCGCCCTCGCGGGCAAGTTCGGGTCGATCTCGAAACGCGGCGCTTCGGCGATCCTGCTGGTCAACCCGCCCGGCGTGTCCGGCGGCGCGAACGGCCTCGATCGTCCGCGACGCGGCGGGCTCGGACCGACGGCCGACATCCCCGTGTTGATGATCTCCCCGGAGGCCGCCGAACGGATCTTGAACGCCACCGGCGGCTCCCGCCGGTCGATGGAGGCGTGGCGACGGATGGCGGACGAAGGTGAGGTCGCCAACGTGAACGGCCCCGCGAACGTCGCCGTGACGGTCGAACTGCGTCGCAGCGTCGAGACCTCGAACGTCGCGGGCGTGCTTCCCGGCGCCGGTCCCCTCGCCGACGAGTGGCTCGTGGTCGGCGGCCACTACGACCATCTCGGAGAGACCGAGGACGAGGACGGCGGCGTCGAGATCAACCCAGGTGCCGACGACAACGCCTCCGGAACCGCGGCGATGCTCGTGCTCGCGGATCGGTTCAGCCGTCTCGCGACGCAGGGCGAACTCCCCGCATCCCGCCGCTCGGTCCTCTTCATCGCCTTCACCGCCGAGGAGCGGGGACTCAACGGTTCGCGGCACTTCATGCTGAATCCCACGGTTCCCGCCGATGCCATCACCACGATGGTGAACCTCGACATGATCGGGCGACTTCGAAACGACGAACTGCTCGTCGCGGGCGTGGGCAGCGGGGTGGGCCTGCTCGAGCGAATCGAGCCGGCGCTTGCGGACAGCGGCCTGTTCGTCCGTGCCGACCCCAACGGCCGCGGCCCGTCGGACCACTCGAACTTCTTCGGTGCCGGCATCCCGGTGCTCTTCTTCTTCACCGGGGTGCACGAGAGCTATCACCAGCCGGGCGACCGAGGGCACACCGTCCATCCCGCCGGCGCCCGAAAGGTGATCGACCTCGTCGGCGCGATCGTCGAGGATCTGATGACAGGCCCTGCGGTCGAGTTCGCTCGCGAGACGCCGCCGCCGGCGCAGCGGACCGAGGGGCGGGGCTACGCGGGCGTTCGACTCGGAGTGCGCCCGGGTCTTGCCGAGGGCGAGGAGCGCGGCATCGTGGTGCAGGCGGTCTCGGACGGAACCAGCGCCGCCGATGCGGGCATCCTGGCCGGGGATGTGATGATCGCCTGGAACGGGCAGCTTCTGATCGGGGCGGGCGATCTCGCCGCCCGCCTCCGAGAGCACAAGCCCGGCGACGTCGTGAAGATCCTCGTCGACCGGGACGGCGAGGAGCTCGAGATCGATGTCGAACTCAAGGCCTCCGAGGGCGGGGCCCGACGCGGCAACTGATTCGAGGACTCGCCGGAACGCGGAGGCCGAGTCCTTCGACCGCCGCAGCGTCGTTCGGGGACATCCGCCGGCGCGGCGTGGTCCCGGCTTCGGGACTGCCCTTCGCGTTCATCCGGATCTCGTTGCTCCCGCCGACACCGGTACGACACCACGCATCCCGGGGTCGCGAGGGAATCCCGCCCCGCACCGGTTCGTCGCGCGGGCGGCGTCGTCTCGATCGCTTGCGACTACGCTTGCGACGCGGCGGATGTGCCGTCGCGGGATCCCGTGTCCAACACGGCACCCCACCACCATCCTCTTGAACGACTTCTCGGAGCCGCCGATGCTCTCCTCCTCGATCCGTCCAGTCTCGATGCTCGCCCTTGCCGTCGCCGCCGCCGCGGGCGCCTGGTTCGCCTCGACCACTCGCGTCGCCGAGGCCCAGGTTCCCCAGCCCGGCCAGCCGATGCAGATGCCGGTGCCGTGGCAGCAGCAGATCTCCAACGCCTTGCCGATCTTCGGCGAGGGCAACTGGGTGATCGTCGCCGACACCTCCTTCCCACTGCTCGCCAAGCCGGGCATCGAGACGATCCGCGTACCCGACGATCTTGCCGGCGCCGTCAACTCGATGGAAGGCATCTTCCAGATGAACGAGCGTCTGCGTCCGAGCTTCCACCTCTGCAGCGAACTCGACTTCGTCGCCAAGCAGGACGAGAGCGTGCGGGCCTATCTCGACAAGCTCGAGGAGATCCTGCCGGCCGAAGGCGTCGTGCGGATCTCGCGGCAGAAGCTGATCGACACGGTGATCGAGACCGCCGAGGACCGTCGGGTGCTCGTCATCAAGACCGACTCCATGGTCCCCTATGGCACCGTCGCCATGCGTCTCGCGCCGGGCTTCTGGACCGCCGAGCAGGAGGCGACGCTTCGCGAGGCCATGAAGGCTGCGGGCGCCGGCGGCTGACCCAAGGCGCCTTGATCGAAGGCCCCTGGGAAACCTCGGTTGCGGAGGTCCGCCTTCGTCTTCGCACGAGGGCGGCGGACCGGCGACGACGCCCACACCCGCCTCGTCGGCATCTCTCGCATCTGCCCGTGGAACGATCCGCCGTGACCCTGATCTGCGTCCCCATTCCCATCGACGCACCGGATGCGGTCGGCGAAGCGCTCGAACGCGCCGCCGACGCCGCGTCGCGCGGCGCCGACCTCGTCGAGTGGCGGGCCGATGTCCTCGCCGAGGATCCGCAGGCGCTCGGTGCGTTGCGTCGTCTCGTTCGGGAGTGTCCGCGGCCCTGCATCACGACCATTCGCACCGCCGCCGAGGGCGGGATGTTCGAGGGTTCCGAGAGCGATCGCATCAGCCTGCTCGAGGCCCTCGGAACCAGCGAGCCGTCGGCGTATCTCGATCTCGAGTGGTCCGTCTACGGCTCGAGCGCGAACCTCGCGCAGAAGGTCGATCTCGTCGTCGATCATCCCGAGCAGGTGCGCGAGGTGCCGACGCGCCTGATCCTCTCCCTGCACGACTTCGATGGTCGACCCCGCGATCTCATGCAGCGTCTCGCCGCGATGGCGGCGGCCCCGGCGGCCTCGGTCCTGAAGCTGGCGTGGCGGGCCCGCTCGATCCGGGACGACCTCGAGGTCTTCGATCTGCTCATGGAGCGTCCGAAGCCGATGGCGGCGATGACGATGGGTCCGTTCGGGGCGATGGGCCGCATTCTCGCGCCCAAGTTCGGAGGCCTGCTGACCTACGCCTCGCTCGATGCGGACATGCAGACCGCCGAGGGGCAGGTGCCGATCGAGGAACTGCGAACGATCTACCGCTTCAGCTCGATCGGACCGCGGACCGAGGTCTTCGGCATCGTCGGCTGGCCGGTCGCCCACTCGAGGTCGCCGGCGTTCCACAACGCCGCGTTCGAGGCGGCGGATCGCGACGCGGTCCTGGTGCCGATGCCGGTTGCGCCGGGATGGGAGCCGTTCAAGGCCTCGATCGGTGCGATGCTCGACCACGAACGCCTCGACTTCCGCGGTGGTTGCGTCACCGCTCCCCACAAGGAGCACCTCCTCCGCTTCGTCGAGGAGCACGGCGGCGAGATCGAGCCGCTCGCGTCGGCGGTCGGTGCCGCGAACACGCTGGTGGTGCGAGGCGACGGATCGCTGCTTGCCGCCAACACCGACGCGCCCGCGGCCGCGGAAGCCCTTGCCGAGGGCTTCGGTCTGGATCCGTCATCGCTCGACGCGTCCTCGTTCGCGGGCCGACGCATCGCGGTGCTCGGCGCCGGCGGCGCCGCGGCGGCGGTGGCGGCGGGACTCGCGATGCACGGAGCGACGGTCGTCGTCGCCAATCGGTCTCGAGGGCGTGCCGAGAGCCTCGCCGAGCGACTGCGTGCCGCGGGCGACGGGACATGGCGAGTGTCCGCAGCCGAGCTCGACTCGCTCGCCTGCGGGTGCTTCCACGCGTTCGTGAACGCCACGCCGGTCGGCATGGCGGGTGGACCCGAACCCGACGGCTCGCCGCTTCCCGACGAGGTTCGGCTCGACGACTCGGTCGTCGTCTTCGACACGGTCTACGCGCCCGAACGCACGCCTCTGATTTCCGAAGCCGCTGCCCGTGGGGCGAAGATCGTCGGCGGCATGTCGATGTTCGCCCGCCAGGCTCGTCGGCAGCAGTTGCTGTTCGCGGCGGAACGCTGATCACCCTCACTTCGTCGACAACTTCTCGCGGTCCCGCAGGGACTTCGGCGTGAACATCGTCGA
>JAFMML010000043.1 GCA_017859745.1 Planctomycetota bacterium | reverse complement strand
TTGCGAGCAAGCGGGTGAAGGGACTCGAACCCTCAACATTCAGCTTGGAAGGCTGACGCTCTACCAATTGAGCTACACCCGCGAGATGGGGAACGATAGCACGCGACGCGGCCGGACCCAACCAGCCCCAAGAGGCACTCGCCTGCCGCTCTGGGGGGCTGGTCCCCTTCCGCTTGCGGGTCCTTGTCGCGCCTCGGAGCCGTCCTTCTTCGCGGTTCGCCGTTGCTCCCCTCGCGGGCTGGCGGCATCCTGAGGGGATGAGACGCCCCCACCGACCGCGTGCCCACTCGGGCCTTGCCGAGACCGGTGCCTTGCTCGCCATGCTCGCTCCGGCGTCCGCGGGGCTGTCCCAGAGCGAGACCGCGATGCTCTTCGTCGCCAACAACGGCAACCTCGAGGGATCCGTGACCGCCTTTCGCGTGGACGACGCGGGCGAACTCGCGTTCGTGAACCGAATCGTCACCGGCACCCGGACCTCGACCAGTCAACCCTGCGCAGGCTGCAACGCCACCTCCATCGCGGTGTCGCCGGACGGACGGTTCGTCGCAGCGAGCCATGCCGCGGGCAACGATCCCAACCCCGACGGCATCTCCATCTTCGAGGTCGCCCCGGACGGCTCGATCGCGTTGCGAACGCTGCTGCCTCTGGTCGGCGTCGGCACGCCGCTCGACATCGTCTGGACGAGCGAGGTCCATGTCGCGGTCACGCGAACCGACTTCAGCGGGAGCTCCGTCGCCACCTACCGGTTCGTGGAGACCAGCGACAGCCTCGTGCTGGTGGACACGGCCCCGTGCGGTGCATTCAACTCGGCGCTGGCGTTCGATCCCGAGGGGCGATTCCTCTTCGGTCAGGATTCCTTCGGCGCGACGGTGCACGCCTGGTTCGTCGAGCCCAACGGCACGCTGGCGTCGCTCGGCACGGCGTCGAGCGGCGGGATCTATCCCCTCGGGCTCGGACTGTCGCCGGACGGCCGATTTCTCTACGCCGGCGGCGGCATCAGTGGTGGCGGCGACGCGATCGTCGGGTTCGAGATCGATCTGGGCATGCCGATGCTGCTTCCGGACTCGCCCTACACCTCGCCGGGTGAGAGTCCCAAGCAGGTCGTGGTCTCACCCGAGGGTGTGTTCGCGTTCGCCGCCCACGGCACCGATGCCACCATCCGGAGCTTCGATCTCGATCCCGAGAACGGCGTGCCTGCGGACAACGGTGGTTCGTACGACATCGGCTCGCAGGGAAGCCTCGGCGAGATCGCGGTGCTCGGCGAGCATCTCTACGCAAGCGATCGCGACACCATCGGCGACGGCGTGCGGGGCGTTCGGGTGCTTCGGATCACCTCCGTCGGCGGCCTTGTGCCGGTGGGCGACATCGTCTCGACGGAGGGCATCACGCCCAACGGTTTGGCGACCTGGACGCCCGAGACCGAAGGCTGCGCCGGCGATCTCGATGGCGACGGCGGTGTCGGACCCGAGGATCTCACCGTGCTGCTCGCGGCCTGGGGGCAACGCGGGCCGGCCGACCTCGACGGCGACGGCACGGTGGGTGCCGGGGACCTCACGGTGCTGCTTGCCAACTGGGGCGACTGCTGATCCTCGCCCAAGTGCGGTAGCATCGCGACGCACCTCGTTGAAAGGGAACCTCACATGCGTCCGATCTCCGTTCTCGCTTCGTACGTCGCCGGCATCGCGATCCTCCTTCCGGTCGTCGCGTCCCACGCCCAGGACGCCGTCGAAGCCCCCGCCGCCAAGCCGACCGGCCCCGCCTTCGTCGAGTTGCAGACCAATCAGGGGCCGATCGTGCTCGAGCTCGATCGCGAGAAGGCCCCGATCAGCGTCGCGAACTTCCTCGCCTACGTCGACAAGGGCTTCTACGACGCCACGGTGTTCCACCGCGTGATTCCGACCTTCATGATCCAGGGTGGCGGATTCGACACGGCGAAGGTCCAGAAGAAGACCGACGCGCCGATCAAGAACGAGAGCGGCAACGGCCTCTCCAACGTCCGGGGCACCATCGCCATGGCCCGCACCAGCGCCCCCGACAGTGCGACGAGCCAGTTCTTCATCAACGTGGTGGACAACCCCAACCTCGACGGCGCCCCCGGCCGCCCCGGCTACGCGGTGTTCGGCAAGGTGGTCGCCGGGATGAAGGCGGTCGATGCGATCAAGACGACGCCGACCGGCACCGAGCTGGCCCGGACGCTTGGTGGATCGGCGCCGATGCAGAACTGGCCCCGCACGCCCATGGTCGTGGAGAAGGCCCGCGTCATCGACGCCGATGCGGCCAAGCAGGCGGTGGCGAAGGAACTCGCCGGCGGCTCGCCGGCGGGCAGCGAGGCACCGAAGGCCGACTGACGTCGGCTGCGGCGCGGCACGACCGGCCTCGCGAACCTGCGGCGGCGACCCGCGCACAGGAAGCGGCGGGCGGAGGGGGCGCTCGATCAGCCGATCTCGTCGGCGATCTGCTTCTTCGCTTCGTGATGGAAGTGGTCGAGCCTGCCTCGAAGCGCCGACTCGTCCATCGGCTGGCCATGAGAGGCGAAGTCCGCGACGAGCTTGCGAACGACGTCGTCGTCCCCGGGCTCCTCGAAGTCGCTGAGGACCACGCTCTTGGCGTACTCGGTGGCGGCATCGCCCTCGAGTCCGAACTGCTCGGCGGCCCAGAGCCCGATCAGCTTGTCTCGCCGCGAATGCACGCGGAACTGGACATCCTGGTCGTGGGAGTACTTGGCTTCGAAGCCCTTGAGGCGGTCGTCGAAGGAGTTCATCGGTCGGGACTCTTCCGGGAGTGGGAGGGAAGGCGATCGTCTGGACGGGTCAGGGTATCCGGTCTCCGCCGTTGGCGACGAGCAGCGCCATCGGAACCTTGATGTCGACGAGGAGTCCTTCCGCCTCTCGAGCGGCGAGCCACTCCGGAAGGCGAGCCCGGTCCACCTCGTGGACGGCGATTCGCTCTTCGCCGACGCCGCCGCCCGATCCGATCCGCTCGACATCGTGGGCCACGAGCAGCGTCACCATCTCGCTCGCGAGGCCCGACGAGGCCGGCCCGCGGGCGAGTCGAGTCCAGCGTCGCGCCCGATGTCCCGTCTCTTCCATCAGCTCCCGATCGGCGGCGGTCTCGACGGACTCGTCTTCGCCGCCCACCTCGTCGCCGACGAGGCCTGCAGGCAACTCGATGGTTCGGCCGGCGACCGCGGGACGATCCTGCTCGACCAGCAAGAGACGATCCTCCGAGGTCCACGCCACGATGCCGACGACCTCGCGGCCACGCCGCCTCGAGACGAACTCCCAGCCGTTCCGATCGATGAGATCGAGATGCCGCCCGCTTCCGAGGACTCGGTCGCCTTCGCCGTCGCTGTGGTTCACGGGTCGATCGCCGGCTCGAGCCGGATCTCGAACCTGCGGCGTCCCGACGCATCCTCCTCGATCGACCACTCCATGTCGCGGATCGTCGAGGTCGCTTCGAGCATGCCCTCGAGCCTCGAACGCCAGGATCGGGTCCGATCGGCATCGAAGATCTCGAAGCCGCGATCGCACCAGTGCCCGAGATGACCCGAGACGCGATCGCCGTCGATCCATCCCATCTGCACGAGCCGCCAGTCCGTGGGAGAGTCGTCGGAGCCTGGTTCGCCCGCGGCGGTCGCATCGACCGAGGGCGTGGGTGGCATGATCGGCTCGAACGCGTCGCGGACGTCCCGCAGGTAGGCCCCGCCGGTGCCGACGATCGCCCAGTCCCCGCTCGGCCCGCTGGCCGAGGACCAGTCGAGACGGATGCGTTCGGCGATCGCATGTCCCTCGAACAGCGTGCGGGCCATCGAAGCCAGCGGAATGGTGCCGCCGTCGATCGTGCGCAGCACCTCGATCCGCGGGGCGTCCCGTTCCGCCACGACTCCGGCGAAGCGTCGGTCGATCGCCATGGCGAGCCCCGCCGCCCAGGCATCGAGGCGACGACGGCCCTCGTCGCCGTCGGACACCTCGAACGCCGCGGCGGCGGCGGGTGTGGGATGGGGCCGCATCCGATCGCGAGCGCCCCCGCAGGTCTCCCCCACCGTCCAGATGCGACGTGCCTTCGCGCATCGACCGAGGCTCGGCGGCACCGCCAGTTCAGGCAGGACCGCGAACCACTCCGCGCCGATGGGCGAGGGACCGCCGGCGACGGTGGCGACCACCGCGGCGTGACGGCCTCTGAGGCGATCGAGAACCTCGCGCAACGGCGGATCGACCACAAGCCTGCTGCTCGTCGCCGATCCGGGCCGCTGCTGGACGCCTTCAAGTCGAATGACGTTCCCATCGATCCATGCCGCCACCCGGATCGGTGCGATCGAGAGGCCTCGTCTCAGTTCGATCGAGCAGATCGGTGCACTCGCGCCGGACGCTCGTGGGGGAACGTCCTCGGGAAGGCCTGCGATCACCCCGGGTGGTCCCGCGAAGAGATGGGGCGGCCGATCCAGAATCACCACGTCGTGGCCGCGAAGCTCGTGGCGGCCACGCCCGAGCGGACGCAACGGCAGGCGCGAGAGGAGGTCGCGGCGGCTGGCCTCGTCGACCCGCATCGAGGCGATCCAGATCGGTTCCCCATGGGATTCGAGCGGGAGTCCGAGGACCAGTTCCCCGCCGAGCAGTCGTTCGGCGAGATCCTTCCCGTCGAGACCCGAGAGATCCGACAGGTTTCGCCAGAGCGTTCCGACTTCCGAATCGGCAAGGCGATGCTCGAGCAGCGAGGTCAGCCCGCGGGCCGCGGGCCGATGCCACCAGCGGGCGAGGTCGTGGGCCTCGATCACCAGATCGATCCGTGCGGGCATCCAGTCCATCCGCCCTTCGGGCGAAGCTTCGACGGGCCTCGTGGTCGAAGGCGGATTCGCCCGGATCGGCGCCGCCACTCCCTCCGTGCCCGTCGCCGCGGCGAAGCCCATGGCCGTCGCGAATGCCGTCGCCGTGGCGCGGGAGGTGGCCCTCGACCGGAGGAGGTGGGCGACGTTCGAGAGGCGAAGGGACATCTTCATCGCGGCGATCGGCGAGGGCATGGGTTCGGCAAGTCCGACCGGTTGAAGGACCGCACGGCCCCCGGGGGTTACACGGGATGCCACGGCGCGGTTGCGAGGATCCCCCGAGTCGGATCCCGCGGCTCGGGCGGACTGGGCCAACGGGCCTCGGTGTTCCGCTCCTCCGGACTCGCAGGCGAGACGTTGCCGAGCCCTGCCGGTGCGAATCGCTCGACGAGGGCGTCGGGCGATGTCTCGATGGCGAACCCGTTGCGGAGGTCGATGCCGAGACGCCCGATCGCTGCTCCGAGCGGGCCACCCGAGCGAACATCGCCGAGGATCAGGCCGCTCCCCGCGACGATCGCGAGGCAGAGCATGACCCCGCTCGATGCCGCCGCCGCCCAGATCCGCCGGCGCCGGATCCGGTCCTCGGTCCAGCGGAATCCCAGTTCCCCGAGGACGCCCTCGACGACGTCCGGAGCCCCGTTCGCCGTCGTCGAGCCCGTCGGATCCGCCGTGGTCTGTCGGTGGGCTGGACGCAGGTCGCCACTCGGCACCACCAAGCCGTGGAGCGTGCCGATCGGCGAGCGTCGCCGCGAGGTCGTGGGCCGAGACCTAGGCATCGTCGATCCCCAGAGCCTCGAGGGCGCGGCGATGCGTGGCCGGCTCGGCGGCGATCGCCTCCTGCATCCGCCGCCGAGCGCGGTGCAGGTGACTCTTGATGGTTCCCTCGGGAAGGCCGAGTTCCCCGGCGATGTTCTGAATCGATCGTCCCTGCTCGTGGAACATCCGCACGATGCGCCTTTGGGAAGGGTTGAGTCCTTCAAGCGCGTGCTCGACGGCCCCGAGAATGGACTCTCGACGTTCGCGCTCCAGGATGTCTCGGGCCGGCGGCGCGTCCTCGACGCTGCGGCCTTCCACGACCTCGCTGTCGTAGGCCGGCCGCATCTTCTGGAAGTGGTTGACCATCAGACGCCGACCGATGGTGAACAGCCAGGTGCTGAACCGAAACCGCGGGTCGAACCGGTCGAGGCTGCGGAGCACCCGCACGAACGACTCCTGCACGAGGTCCTCGGCGAGCTCGGGACGTCCGCACCGGCGAAGCAGGAAGGCGTGGAGCGAGCCCTGGTAGCGGCGAACGAGACCCTCGATCGCGGAGGGGTCGCCACCACGGGCCCGTTCGATCAGACGAAGTTCCTCGTCGCGGTCCACGATCGGAGTCTAGGGGCGACCGGTGCCGTTCGTTGCACCCGAATCCGCGGTATTCGCGATGGCGTTGCCGACCTTGGGCACCTCCGCCGCATGGATCGTGCACACTCCGAAGGTCTGGGGGGTCTGCTCAAGGCCGACGAATCCAGCGTCTTCGATCCACCGGCCCACCACCTCGACTCCCGGGAAGGACGCCACCGATCGGGGCAGGTAGCGGTAGGCGCCGGATCGATCGCGGGCGAGCAACGCCGCGGTGCGGGGCATGATTCCCTCGGTGTAGAGGCGGTTGAACCAGCGGATCGGCGCAAAGCCGGGCTCGCTGAACTCGAGAATCACCAGGCGGCCGCCCGGTCGCAGGACCCGTCTGAACTCCGCGACCGCCCGGGGCGGATCGGTGACGTTGCGAAGGCCGAAGGCGATGGTCAGGACGTCGAAGCTCCCATCCGCGAACTCGAGCGCCATCGCATCGCCGAGGCGATAGTCGATGGGGACGCGGAGACTTCGCCGAGCGGACTTGGCCCGAGCGATGTCGAGCATGCCCGCCGTGAAGTCCACCCCGACCACCCGGCGTGGCCTCGGCGTGGCGCTCGCGATCGCCTCGGCGAGATCTCCGGTGCCGCAGGCCACATCGAGGACCTCGTCCTCGGGGCGAAGGCGGGCCGCCGTGACGGCACGGCGTCGCCAGGCGACGTCGCGTCCGAAGGAGTGCACCCGATTGTTGAGGTCGTAGCGGGCAGCGATCGCCTCGAACATCGCCTGGACGCGCTCGGCCTTGTCGGGCGTCGCATGGGGGTCGCCCGCCAGATCGGCCTCGCTCCAGGCCGGGGTCTGGGGGGTGTTCGCGGCGGTCGGAGGGTGGGTCACGGTCGTATTCGATCGAACGAGTGGGCGGCGGAAGAGGTGTCTGCGGTCGACCGGCGGGTCCGAGGTCTCGAGTCTGGAAGGGGCTTCCTGCCCTGGTGACGGCCCAAGGTGACGGCCCCTGGTGACGGCCCAAGCCTGGGACTCGTGCAGTTCGCCGGTTCGTGCAATGTAGGCCTCCTGAGTCGCCCAATCGGGTTTTCGGTCGATGCTCGCCTTCCGGGGGCGACCCTGTCGAGCACGCTCACCTCGGGACGGCGTCGGATCCGCCTCGGAGATCTGGCCGAGCCGGCATGGCCCTGGAGCATCCCAACGGGCAGCAATCGGGCGTCACGGGCCGTCGACTCGTTTGGACAGCGGTCTTGGGATTTCAGGACTCCTGCCGTAGGATCGTCCATTCGCCCGATGAAGAGGTCGTCTGGCTGCCGGGGAGTCGCCTTCGACCGCATCGCTGGAGCGTCGCCGCATGATCGTTGATCTCGAAACCCGCGCCTGGAGTTCGACCGAGCAGTTCGGGGCCTCGCTTGGCGCGCGTCTTCGGCGTCTGGCCGCGGAGTCCCCCCTTCCGCTGGATGCGTCTCCCGCGCGTCTCTACGCCGAAACCGAGTGTGTGACCGTCGCCTGCGTGCTGGGATACCTCGACGAGCGAGATGCCGCCGCGGTCCCCGCCGCCTTCGTCGCCGACATCGTGCGGCGGTGGCCGGGTCGATTCGTCGGCGTGGCGGGCCTCGATCCGCTGCATGGCGATCCCATCGGACAGATCGACCAGGCCCGCGAACTCGGCCTCCACGGCGTCACGATCAGTCCGTCGCAGCAAGGGTTCCACCCCACGCATTCCTCGGCCATGCGGGTCTACGAGGCCGCCGAGAAGGCCGGCCTCCCGCTGTGGGTCTCCCGGCCGGGGCCGCTCGGACCGGAGTCGCGGCTGGAGTTCGACCAGCCGTTGGCCTGGGACGAGGTCGCGCGGTCGTTCCCCAACCTGGCGATCGTCCTCAGCGGAATCGGCGATCCATGGATCCCCGAGACCCTCCAACTGCTCGTCAAGCACGAGCGGGTCTTCGCCAGCCTCGCCGGCTTGATGGGGCGATCGTGGACGCTGTTCGGAGCCCTGCAGCAGGCCGAGGGCCTTGGCGTCCTCGATCGGATGCTGTTCGCGTCCGGCTTCCCCTACGTGACCCCGGCACAGGCGATCGAGAATCTGTACTCGGTGAACGCGTTCTCCAGCGGCACGCAGTTGCCCTCGATCCCGCGATCCCAACTGAAGGCGATCGTCGAGCGGAACAGTCTTCCGCTGCTCGGCATCGAGTTCGAGGCGGCCTCGCCGATCGTGCGATCCGCTCCCGCCGCCGCCTCCGCCGCCGCCCGGTCGTCGCAATGAACCTCAGTGGTGCGGAACGCGTTCGCCGCGGCCGCCGAGTTCGTCGAGTCGCGTGCCGGTCGATGCTCGGAGGCGCGATCCTCTGCGTCGCAGGTTGCCGCGGAGTCTTCGGTGGTGGCGATCCGACGCTCGAGTCGCTCGACGAACAGCGAGTCCGCATGCCGCTCTCCGTTGCGGAGAGCGCCTACGCGGTTCATCCGTCCGAAGCGAGCCTGTTGTTCGCGAGCGTCCCGTTCGAACGATTCGCCGACGATCTGGAGCGCCCCGTCGAGGCCTTCGTGCTTCACGCCCAGCTGCTGTGGGTGCCCAAGCCCGGCACCACGCCCATCGATCCCACCGCCACCAACGTGACCCTCCGCTGGATCGTCTTCTCCGGCGCCGAGGTCGGCGTGTACGGCGGCGCGGGGTTCTGCTGGCCCGACGGCACCATCGGCGAAGACGCCCTGATCCTCGACATCGAGGCCTCGACGCTGTCGCTGATCGCATCGACGCCGAGTTTCGTCGATCAGGCCAGTCCGGCCTCGGTGTCTGGTCGATTCAGGGCCGCCTATCGGCCCGGCGCGGCGCTGGAGATGCGACAGCGGGTCAGTCGCCTCGTGACCGAGGCGGTGGGTCGGCCCTACTGGGTCGATGCCGGCTCGCCGCTCCCGCCGCTCGCTTCACGCTGATCCTCCGCGTCGGTCGCGGCCGTCTCGAACGACCCTTCCGAGATGTTCGCCAGAGTCGCCTCGATGCCTGGATCGAGATCAGGTCCGCTGCGCGTGCCGTCCGAACCGGACCGGACCCGCACCAGCGTTCTCGCGTGTCGAACGGAAGGACCGAACGGTTCGAACCCGAGCACCGCCGACTCGAGCCATGGCGTATCGGAATCGGTCGGGGGCGAGCCTCCATACGCCTCGTCGCCTGCGAGCGGATGACCGAGCGCCGCCAGCATGACTCGGATCTGGTGGAACCGTCCGGTGCCGAGTCGCAGCACCACGTGGCCCTGCCCGGCTCGATCCGGTGCCGGCGCCGTCGCGAGCACGTCGAGCCGCGCGGGATCGCCTCCGCTTCGGACCAGTTCCGCACGCCGGCCGCGTCGCCGCAGATACGCCCGATGGGTGCCCAGATGCCGCGTGGCGAGCACCCCGTCCACCCGGACGAGGTAGACCTTGGTGATCCGACGTCGCCGCATCGCCTCGGCATGGAATGCGGCGCTCTGGGCGTTTCGGGCGATCAGAACGAGTCCCCGGGCGATGCGATCGAGACGGTGGCACAACCACAGACGCTCGCCTCTTTCGGCCTCGAGTCTTGCGCGCCAGGAATGCCGATCGGCGTCCCCGGGCAGTTCGCAGGAGATCCCCGGCGGCTTGAGGAGCACCAGCTCGTGCTCGCTCTCGAAGGACGGCGCCGCCGAGCGGTCGTCACCTGCGGTCATCGGTCTCGATCCCCTCGTTCTGGAGCAGGCGGTCCCGCAGGCGTCGCATCACCTCGGCCACCGGCGAGAGCGGGGACGGCTCCTGTCCGGGCTCGACCCATCTCAGCTCGCGGTACTCCCAGCCCGGCGGATCGATGCCCGGCCGTTCGCGGACGGCAAGCCGATGCACGATCTCCCAGGTGCACGCCGTGGGGTCGTAGAGGAGCGCCAGCGGCACCGGCGGGCCGGCGGCGGCGAAGCCGGACTCCTCGCCGAGTTCTCGTTCGAGCATCGAGTCGGGGGCGATGCCCGGTTCCAGACACCCGCCCGGCACGAACTCCCACTGCCCGGCGTGGTAGGCGACCTCGCCACTGCGCAGGCCCATCAGCCAGCGGCCCTCCCGTTCGACGATTCCCTTGACGCCGAGCGGTCGAACGCCCGTTTCGAGGCCGGCGCCGATCACCGCGTAGAACCGGTAGGCGCACTCCATGGCGTGCACCACGACCCCGCCATGCCCGTTGCGGCTGACGCCGAGGACATGCAGCATCCGCCCGTCGAAGTAGCGTCGGTTCGCGCGTTGCAATCCGTCCCAGGCCCGATCGACCTCCTCCAGCGACGGCGTCGTCGGCACGAACGTGCCGGGCACGACGTTCAGCACCGGCGGCCGCCGCAGCGGAATGACGCGGCTCTGGTCCACGCTCGGTCTCCGAGTCAGCGATCGTCGAGGCCGCCGACGGTCTCGCGGCGTTCGAACGCGTCCGAATCGGGGGTCTCGTCGTCGCCCTGGATGTACTCGCGAGGCTTGTAGACGAGCGCGACGAACACGAAGAGCACTGCGGCGATCGCCATCATCGCCGTGAAGAACCAGTAGTAGTCGGCGCCTCGCAGCGACTCGCCGCCGCCGACGGAGACCGTCGACACGAAGCGGGCTTCGGCTTGATCCGCCGGAGGCGTCTCCTCGGTTGCGCAGGGAACGTTTCGCGTGCGCCAGTTCGCCGGGCCACTCGGTGCGTCGAGGGCCTCGGGGCGCTGGAGCCGAACCGAACTTCGAACGTCGTCGACGGTCGCGAGTTCGCCATCCGGACCCAGGGACTCGAGTTCGTAGCGATCCGCATCGACGAGGCGATACGCGAGAGGACGCCCCCAGGGGTCGGCCAGGCCGTCGATCAGGGAGGCGCCCTCGTCGGGGGTCGGAAGCGTCTCGCCGTTGTCGGCCCAACTGGACTCGATTCGACGGCGGCCCTCCGAGAACGCCTGGTCGGCCGCGGTGCGGGGCTCGCCGATCGTGCCGTCGCCGGCGATCGCGAAGGCGATGCCGTCGTCGGCCCGTCCCTCCGAGAGGGTGACCGTCCAGCCCTCCGCCGCGGATTCGAACGCGATGCCGAGGCGCTTGAACTCCGCCTCGAGGGCCTGGGCGGAGAAGCCGTCCTCGCCGGTCGCCGCCGACACCGCGGCGACCGCGGGGTCGAGTCGGCTGTCGACCTGGATCACGTTGTTGACGATGGCGGTGAAGACGTTGCCCACCGAGACCGTCAGCAGGAAGAGGCTCATCACGAACGACTTCATCTGCGGCGGCGCCTGCGTGTAGCTGAACTCCAGGGCCGTGATCGAGACCATGACCTCCGCGGCGGTGATGATCGCGTAGGCCAGAAGCTGCCAGCGGATGTTCGGCGTCATGCCGTCGTCGATCCAGCTCTCGATGAGGCCGGACAGGCCGAACGCCGCGACGGTCACGAACAGTCCGATCGAGATCCGGCGGATCGGCGTCAGCGGGAAGACCTTCGACAGCGCCGGATAGACGACGTAGGAGAAGAGCGGGATGAACGCGAGGATCAGCAGCGGATTGATCGCCTGGATCTGGCTCTCGAGCCACTCGATGCCCAGGAAGTTCCGATCCATCTTCGCCGCCTGCAGCACCCACGCCCCGCCGGTCTGATCGAAGAGCGACCAGAACATCGAGATGAACAGGTACACCGGAATCAGCTTCAGGATGGTGGCGAGGCCCGGTCCGCTGAAGGTCTCGCGGATGAAGGCGAAGCCGCGCGGCTGGACGTGCACGAACCGGTGCCGGCCCATCCAGAAGACGATCGTCGCGATGAACATCAGCACGCCGGGCACGCCGAACGCCCAGGCGGGGCCGTGCCACTCCAGCAGCCACGGGGTCAGCAGCGTCGAGAAGAAGCTGCCGAAGTTGATCGAGAAGTAGAACCAGCCGAACACCTTCGAGAGCAGATGCTTGTTGCCGCGTCCGAACTGGTCGCCCACGTGGGCCGAGACGCACGGCTTGATGCCGCCGGATCCGACCGCGATCAGGAACAGACCGATCAGGAGCCATGTCTTGGGTTCGAAGGTCGCCTCGAGCGCCGCCGAAGGCATGTCCATCAAGGCCAGTGCGAGGTGCCCGAGGCAGTAGACCCACGACAGGATCATGATCGTCAGGTACTTGCCGAGGATCGCGTCGGCCACGATCGCCCCGATCACCGGGAAGAAGTAGGCGCTCGCGGTGAACCATGCGAGGTTCTCGCGGGCCTCGGCCTCTCCGAAGAAGTCGCACGTCCCCGAGGCGCTCATGAGGTACTGCGTCATGAACACGACGAGGATCGTCTTCATGCCGTAGAAGCTGAACCGCTCCGCAGCCTCGTTGCCGACGATGTACGGCACGCCGCCGGGCATGCCGGTCCGGGTCTGGTCGGGAAGCGTCTGGAAGGTGCTCATGCGATGGGACTCCCTCGCGATCGCCCGTGATTCCGGGCGCCGCGGCGTGGAGTGTACGGAACCGACCCGGCGTCGTCGGTCGTGCGCCGATCAGCCGCCGATGGCGAGCGGCTCGATGAAGAGCTGCGGCTCGCCGGGGCCGAGCGGAATGCCCAGCCACGCCCACAGCAGCAGGAACGCCGGCCAGATCACCATCAGCGCGATCGTGTAGGGCAGCATCAGGGAGACCAGGGAGCCGAGTCCGCCTGCGGGCTGGTAGCGGCGCAGGTAGACGAGGATCACCACCAGGTACGGGTTGAGCGGCGCGATCGAGTTGGTGGCGGAGTCGCCCACCCGATAGGCCGCCTGCGTGAGCTCGGGCGCGAGGCCGAGTCCCATCATCAGCGGCACGAACACCGGTGCCAGCAGCGCCCACTTCGCACTGGCCGAACCGAGGAACAGGTTGAGGCCCGCGGTCAGGGCGATGACGCCCACCAGCAGCGGCATCTGTCCGAGACCGAGCCCCTGCAGCCAACCCACGCCCGTCACGGCGAGAAGCGTGCCGAGGTTCGACTCGCGGAACCACGCGACGAACTGGCCCGCGAAGAACGCCAGCACGATGTAGGTCCCCATCGAGGACATGCTCTCGCCGAGCAGCTTCGCCACATCGCGATCCGAGCGGATGGTGCCGGCGCCGATGCCGTAGCAGGCCCCGGGCACGAGGAACAGCACCAGCAGCAGCGGCACGATCACGTCGGCCCAGACCGGCACCTCGGGCCGGCCCGGAACCGGTGCGTAGGTTCCGTGGAGGGGTCCGCCGGGCAGCAGGATCATCAGGCCCAGGCCGATCGCCGCCACCGCGAATCCGAACGCCGCGAAGGCGAGTCCCCGTCGCTCCGCGTCGGTGACGCGATCGGAGCCGGCGCCCTCCTCGCCCTCGGCGATGCGACCGGCGGCGATCTGGGTGCGCACGTCCTCGGGCGTGAAGCGCGGCTCCACGATCCATGCGGTGATCGCCCAGCCCACCAGGGTGACCAGGCCCGTCGAACCGATCATGAACCACCAGTTGCAGTCGACGCGAATGAAGCTCTCCGGATCCATCAGCGTGGACGCCTCGAGGGTGAGCCCTTGAAGGAGCGGATCGAGGCTCGTGACCACGAGGTTCGCACTGAATCCCCCCGCGACGCCGACGAACACGGCCGCAAGTCCCGCCAGCGGCGCACGACCCATGCCCGCGAAGATCGCCGCCGCGAGCGGCGGAAGCACCACGTATCCCGCATCCGCCGCCAGGCTCGACAGCACCCCGACGAAGACCAGCGACGGGGTCACGAGCATGCGTGGCGTGATCGCCACGAGACCGCGCAGCAGGACCGCGATGAGGCCGCTTCGCTCCGCCACCCCGATGCCGAGCATGGCCACCAGCACCACACCGAGGGGATGGAACGAAGTGAAGTTCTCGACCATGTGGGTGAACACCCAGCGCAGACCGTCGCTCGTCAGGAGGCTGCGGGCCTCGATCATTCGATCCGCCTCGGTCGGATGCGGCACCGTCCAACCGCCCCACACCGCCATCTGCGAGGCGAGCAGCACCGCAAGGGCGCCGACGCCGAACAGCGTGACGGGATCGGGCAGGCGGTTGCCGACTCGCTCGACCCACGAGAGGAGACGAGCGGCGAGACCGGCGGAGGCGTCGGGCGTCGAACTCACGATTCGGTCTCCGGCGAGGGCGTGGACCTGCGGAACCGACTGCGCTCGCGATCCTTGACGACGCCTGGGAACGGCAGGACGTCGTTGTGCATCACGCAGTAGACCCCGGGGGGCAGCATCCGTGCCGCGAGCAGCGCCTCGGTGAGGTTCTGCACCGCGTCGGTGCGCCGCAGTTCGTAGGGGCGCATGGCCCCGGTCAACACCACCGGACCGGCAAGCGGACCCCGCGAAGACAGGTGCTCGAGGATGCGTTCGCCGGTCGTGGGAAGCCGATCGGTGCCGTGGACCACGACCACGGCCCCGTGTTCGGCGAGTTCGCGTTCCACGGTCTCGGCGATCAGGGTGTGGTCGGCCTCGGTCATGTCGAGGCTGTCCTTGTTCATCAGCGAGACCCGCGAGACCGAGAGCTCGGGCAACTCCAGTCGACCGAGCATGACGTCGAGGACCTTGACCGGCTCGTCGAGTCGGTTGGACAGTTCGCCGCCGAGTTCGGAATAGGTCTTCTCGATGGTGCCGCCCGTGGAGACGATCGAGAGACTCCGTCGCATCCGGGGCACGTCGTCGGGGTTCTCTTCGCTCACGGAACCGGCACCTCCAGCACCATCGGTCGCAGGCAGTGCCGATCGGTGCAGGCCTGGAATTCGACGCCGAGGCGTCCAACCCCGGCCTCACGGGACCGCCGAAGCGTCAGCGGCACCGAAATGCGGCGTGCGTGGACCCGCAGGCGTTCCCGGTAGAGATCGCCCTCCGGATACTCCGCCTCGACGTGGAGGTCTCCACCGAGAGCGAGCACCCTCAGGCCGAGCAGTTCCTCGTCGCCGGAGCCGCCCGGATCGTGGGCGTTGATGTGGTGCGGCGGATCGATCTCGATCTCGAGGCTGGCCTCCGCACGGCCCGATTCGAACGTCGGCACCGCCGGGACCAGGCGCACCCTGACCGGCGGCGCCTCGTCGCCGGCGAAGGTCACGCGGGGCAGGCGTTCGGGCGCGAGCCGGGCGAGGCGATCGACGGCGATCACGCTTCGAGCCGCCGCGACCGGTGCCGCGGCGATCGCGCCCGACAGCCATTCGATCGAGGCGGCCACGCGATCGAGCGTCCGAGCGTCGCCGGTGCGTTCGAAGCGATCGAGCAGGAGGTTCAGCATGGTGCCGCTCCCCGAGGGCATGGCGCCATCGTCGATGCGGCGAGGGGTGGTGAAGAGGTCGGGACGGCCCGGATCGGCATCGAGCCATCCTCCGCCGCGATGGTCGCCGAATCGAACTTCGGCGAGATCGACGATCCGATCGGAGATCGCGAGGAAGCGTGCCGCGCGTGGGTCGTTCCGAGCCGAAAGCGTCCTCGCGAGGCATGCGAGTCCCTCGGCGAGCAGCGCGTGATCCTCGAGCGTGCCGGCGAGACCGTCGGAGGTTCGGCAAAGGACGGCGGATCCGTCGCTCTCGCCGTCGCCCCCGCCATCGAGCAGATGGGACGCGACGACGGCATCGGCGACGCCGCATGCGGCCTCGAGATGCTCGTCGCCCTCGTCGCCGAGGGCGAGGGCACCGGCCGCGAGTCCGCCGATCGCGAGACCGTTCCATCCCGCAAGCACCTTGTCGTCACGCGCGGGTTGCCGGCGCCGTCCGCGAGCCGTACGCAACGCCCTCATCGCCCGGTCCTCGCAACGGCCGAAGGTGTCGAGGTCGAGTCCCGCGGACTTCAGGAGCTCGGCCGGGGGCCTGGTCAGTCGCAGCACCCACGAAGGGGCATCCTCGGGATGGTGTGGATCCTGAAAGTTCGCCTCGCCGTCGAGGCCGTAGGTCTGCCGCGCCCAATCGACGAGATCGCCCGCACCGTGGGCCTCGAGCGCCGCCTTGAACGCATCGGGCCGCCAAAGGTAGGTCTCGCCCTCGCGGGTTCCGGTGTCGGCGTCGAGCGCGGCCGCGATGCCGCCCGAGGCCAGACGCATCTCCTGCAGCATCCAGTCGAGGGTCCGGCGAAGCGTGCGACGCCGGAAGGCGGCGGCTTCATCACGCCCCGCCGCCGCATGTCGCTGGAGGCTTCTCGCCAGCGCCGTGGCGAGCTGGCCGTTGTCGTAGAGCATCTTCTCGAAGTGCGGCACGGTCCATGTCGCGTCGACGGCGTATCGATGGAACCCGCCGCCGACGTGGTCGAACAGGCCGCCGATCGACATGCCGTCGAGGGCTCGCTCCACCACATCCAGAAGCGCCGGGCGATCCGCGGCCGCGGCCTCGAGCAGTTCGAGCATCACCGGCTGGGGGAACTTGGGGGCGCCGCCGAAGCCGCCGTTGGCCCGATCCTCGAACCCGCAGATCGCGTCGGCCGCCCTGGCGGCGAGGGATGGTTCGAGGGTCGCGGGGCGTGGCGTCTCGGAGAGTTCACGCTCGACGAGATCGCCGAGATGGGTGGCCTGCGCGATCGCCTCGCCGCGGCGTGCGGACCACGCGTCGGCCATCGCCTCGAGCACCTGGGTGAACGATGCTCGACCGTGCGCCGGGCGCGGGGGGAAGTAGGTTCCGACGAAGAACGGCTTCAGGGAGCGTGGATCGAGGAACGCCGACAGCGGCCACCCGCCGCTCGGTCGCCCCTCGGTGAGCCTGGTGAACTGCTGGCACGCGGTCATGTAGAGCTCGTCGACGTCGGGGCGCTCCTCCCGATCGAGCTTCACGTTCAGGAAGCGGGCGTTCATGAGCGCCGCGGTCGCGGGATCCTCGAAGCTCTCCCGCTCCATGACGTGGCACCAGTGGCAGGTGCTGTACCCGATCGACAGGAAGATCACCCGATCGAGACGCCGCGCCTCGGCGATCGCCTCGTCGGACCAGGGCCACCAGTCGACGGGATTCCCCGCGTGCTGCCTCAGATACGGGCTCGCCGTCTGCCTGAGACGCCAGCCGCCGGTCGTGTCGTTCACGCCCTTCGCCATCGCCGGAGCGTACTCGCCACGCCCGCGAGCGGCAGAGTTCCATCGACGACGCGGTGGTGCGGCGACGCCCGCCCTGCCGATGACCCCGAGCCGGAGGTCTCCCGCCGATGACGAACCTGGCCCTCGTACAGCTCGGCCCGTACCTGCCGTCGAGTGCCCTCGCCGCGATCGATCTGCCCGAGGACGTCTTCGACGTCGATGCCTTGGCGAAGGCGTTCCAGTCGTTGCCGGTCGAGGGGCTGATTCCCGCCGGGGTGGCGCTGGCGATGGGCCTGCTGCTCTGGTGGTTCGGGGAACGACTGCTGCGCCTGGCGATGATGGTGGTGGCGGTCTTCGTCGGCGTGCCGATGGGCCTGATGCTCGGCGCAGCGCTCGCGCCCACCCTGCCGCCGCTCGCCGCGGCGATCGTCGGGGCGGTGGTCATGCTGATCGCCGCGGCGGTCGGATTGAAGTTCGCCGTGGCGGGAGGCCTGGCGCTGGTGGTCGGTCTCGCGTCGCTCCTCGGGGCGATCGTCGCGGTCGAACAGGGATGGGTGGATCTCGGCGTGCCGATGGCGCGAGCGACGGACCTGGCCCCCGCTCGCGTCGCGCCGGCCGGATCGTGGTCGGGATTCGATTCCGGCGGTGTGGAGCTGACGGCGCTCGGTGCGGCATCGGCCCCGGCGTTCGATCTGCCCGACGCCGCCGAAGAGGTCGTCGCGTCCGCGTGGTCGGATCTGTTGGACAGTCTGCTGCTGGCCCGGGACTGGGCCGGTGCTCGATGGTCCAACCTGCCCCCGGCGGGACGGACGCTGGCCGGCACCTCGGGCGCCGTGGGTCTGGTCGTCGGTTTCGGCTTGGGACTGATCTTCCAGAGACTGGCTCTTCGGCTCGCCACGGCGGTGTTCGGGTCGCTCCTCATCGTCTCCGGCGGCACCACGCTGCTGGGCTGGCTCGCCCCCGAGTGGGTCGCCCGGTCGCTGCCCGGAGGACCGTGGCTCGGGTTATGGGGCGTGCTGTCGGTGGTGGGAGCCTTCGTGCAGTGGAAGCGATCCGGGGCCGATGCCGATGAGGAGTGACAGCACGTGCGAGTTTCTCGGTCCTGAGGTCGGACGTTCCGATTCGGGACGAGACCCGTTCCTCCCACGCATCCAGCGGAGTGCCCCATGACCTCCTTCATGCCGATCCTGCTCGCGCAACAGGACGCAGGCATCGGCCTGCTCCAGGCCGACGAGCTCCTCGAAGAGGCGGATCTGCTCAGCCGCCCGCAGGAACTGCTCGACCGCCTCACCGAGATGCCCGCCGTCTTCGGGGTCATCGTGATGCTCGTCGGCATCGTCTGCATCCTGCAGGGCTACCGATGGCATCGCTGGATCGTGGTGGTGCTGGCGCTGATGCTCGGTCTCGCCGTGGGCGAACTCGTCAGCGATCGAGTCGGGCGATCGAGCGTCGTCGCGATCGCGATGGGCCTGCTCTTCGCGGCGGTGGCGTCGCCGATGCTGAGGTTCACCGTGGCCATCTTCGCGGGACTCGCGGGCGCGTTCCTCGGGGCGAACCTCTGGTCGATCCTGCAGGGCACCGAGGCCGGCGAGCCGTGGCCCGGCGCCGCGATGGGGTTCATTCTGCTGGCGCTCTCGAGCTTCCTGATCTTCAGGATCTCGATCATCCTGTTCACGTCGCTCGGAGGCGCCGCGATGTTCGTGATCGGCGGCATCGCCTCGCTGCTGCACATCGAGGCCGTCCAGGCGGCGGTTCGCGAGCATCTGGCCCAGCATCAGTTGATCGTGCCGCTGCTCGTCGGCGTCACCGCGGTTCTGGGCTTCGTGCTCCAGGAGAACTGGACCCGTGGCGGCGCGTCGAGCGAGGAGGAGTGATCCTCCGGTGACGGTGGTCCACGCGATCGTCGCGGATCTGATGTTCGGCTCGAAGGTCGCCGCCACCGCGAGGGCCCACGGCATCGACTATCGGGGTGCGAGATCGCTCGAAGGCCTTCGGAACGCCGAGGGCGACGCGGCGCTGGTGGTGGTCGATCTCGAGGCCGAACTCCCCGACGGCGATCCCGTCGAGGCGATCGAGCACGCCCTGCGCCGCACGCCGATGCCGCGGGTGGTCGCCTTCGCCGGGCATCTCCTGACCGATCGTCTCGAGGCGGCCCGCCGCGCCGGCGCCCACGAGGTGCTGTCTCGGGGCGGTTTCAGCGGGAGACTCGAGTCGATGATGGCTGGAGTGGCCGGGATCGCCGGCTCAGGCGAGGAACGCTCGCCCGGCGAGCAGTAGCGCTCCGGCCGCGGCGCCCGCGGCGAGATCGTCCGCCAGCACGCCCCATCCCTTCGGGAGGTTCTGGAGTCCGTCGATCGGCGGAGGCTTGGCGATGTCGAACACGCGGAACAGCACGAAGGCCGCCGCGATCCACCACCACGGCACTCCCGGGTCCGCCCAAGGCACCGCCGCAAGGGCGATCACCTGCCCCGCCACCTCGTCGGCCACGATCTCGCCCGCATCCGAACGCCCCCAACGGCGTTCGGCCCAGTCGCCCCAGATCACGCACGCGAGCGACGAGAGGACCAGGGCCGCGCCAAGGCCGGCGAGCATCGGCATCGCCCCGACGTCGGCCCCGGCGGCGAGGGTCGCGATCCCAACCGGGACCAGCGAGCCCCAGGTTCCCGACGCCGGCCGGAGCAGGCCCACGCCACCGACGGTCAGGGCCAGGCCGCGGGGATCCATGCCCTTCATCTTCGCTCCGCATCGCGAGTCGCTCTGATGGCCCGCTGCACGTACGGCACCGCCGAGGCGATGGTGACCGCGACGGTCGCCCAGACCACGACCGAGCGGAATGCGATCCAGAACGCATCGCCCTCGAACGACGGCTGGGTGGCCACCACCAGCACCACCGGCACCGCGACCGACTGCAGGACCATCTTCGCCTTGCCGACCGGGTCCGCTGGGAAGGCGACCCCCAGACCCTCGAGCCAGCCTCGCAGGCTGGTCACCAGCAGTTCGCGGGCCAGCATCGTCGTGGCCATCCACGCCGCCACCCCGGTCGAGATCGCCGGCAGGTCTCCGCCGGTCGTTGTGGGCGTGGTGGTCATGGTGGGCATCGCCGCGAGGTAGACGAACGCGCCGAGGACCAGCACCTTGTCGACGAAGGGATCCATCACCCGGCCGAATGCGGACACCGCGTTCCAGCGGCGGGCCAGCCATCCGTCGAGCGCATCGGTCGCCGCGCCGGCCACGAACAGAATGGTCGCCGCGAGTCCCCAGAGGCCGCGTGCCTGAAGCGTGTCCGCCGCGGGAACGCCAGCGCCGAGCGTGGCGAAGAAGGCCACCGCCATGACGAGGCGGAGCAGCGTCAGCTGATTCGGCAGTTGGCGGCGCCAGCCGCGTGCCCGCTCCATCTCGGAATGCTAACCGCGTCGCTGCGGGCGGCCTCGGCAACCCGTCCCGAACACGCGGCGGAGGACCTTGCCCACGTCCACCTCGGTTGCGACCTCCGCAGGAGCGATCTATCCTCCGCCCCTTCCCCGAGGAGGCGTTCGGAGACGGACCTCCGACCGGTCGACGAGCGGTTCCGTCGGACGTGTTCCCACCGCCTCGAGGGATCGATCCGGACCGCTGCGCCGCATGATCCCCTTCGAGACTCTCTACACGGCGACCGTGATCGGGGCGGTGGCGATGGTGCTTCTCCTGAAGCCGGGCCGGCGGGCCCTGCGCCTGGTCGCGGCGATCGCGGGCCTCGGCGCGTTCGGAGGCATCCTTGTCGCGGGCCTGGAAAGACTGGCTCCGGCGGAGCCGGGCACGGTGCTGCCCACCATCTTCGGGGCGATCGCGGTGATCTCCGCGGTGCGGATGATCACCCTGTCGCGGCCGGTGTTGGCGGCGCTGCACTTCGTGCTGGTGGTGCTGGCCTCGAGTGCGATGTTCCTGCTGCTGCAGGCCGAGTTCATGGCCTTTGCGCTGATCATCGTCTACGCCGGTGCGATTCTCATCACCTACCTGTTCGTGCTGATGCTCGCCCGGCAGTCGCCCACGGAGACCGCCGAAGGACCGCTCGACTACGACAGCCTGCCCCGCGAGCCGCTCGCGGCCTGCACCGTCGGCTTCGTCATGCTGGCCTCGATCGCGGGGGCGATCGTCGCCGACGCCGATTCGATTCGGGAGACGACCGTCGCCGAGAACACCCGTCTCACGGCGGCCCTCGACGGCTTCGAGGATCTCGAGGCGATGCCGCGGCTTCTCGATCGGATGGCCGGCGAGGCGTTCCCCGGATCGACCGGTGTCGAGATCGGCGAGGACGGCCGTCGCCTGCGAGTTCGCGAACTCGAGATCGTCGACGACGAGACCGGCGTCGAACGGCGGATCTACGCCGACGCCACGGTGCTCTTCCCGGGTGGCGAGCCGCCGGTGGAGTGGACGCTCACCGACGCCGATCTGCCCGGCAACACCCGCCTCGTGGGCATGAAGCTCGTGGCGAGCTTTCCGATCAGCCTCGAACTCGCCGGCGTGATCCTGCTGATGGCGATGTTCGGTGCGGTCGTGCTCGCGAGGCGTCAGATCGAACTCGGCGAGGACGAGCGTCGCGCCGCCGCGGGACTCGGTCGGCTCAGCGTCGAGGATCCCGACACGAACTCGACGGGAGGCACGGCGTGATCGCGGACGCCCCCATCGTGTTCGCCGCCACGGCGGCACTGCCCGGCGCCGTCGGCGGGGTGCTGCTCGTCAGCGCCCTTCTCTTCGCGATCGGGATGGTCGGGTTCCTCACCCGACGCAACATGATCATCATGTTCCTCTCGACCGAGCTCATGTTCCAGGCCGCGGCGCTGGCCTTCATCGCCTTCGGCCGGATGCACCTGGACCTCTCCGGGCAGGTCATGGTGATCTTCATCCTCACGATCGCCGCCGCCGAGGCGGCCCTGGCCCTCGGGCTCGTGGTCCTTCTCTATCGCCGCCGCGAGACGCTCTCCGCGGAGGCGTGGTCGGAGCTTCAGGAATGAGCCTGCCCTCGCTGCTCGCCGCCGGCGATCCGACCCCGCTGGAGATCCCGCTGGCCACCACGGCCGAGGGCTTGTCGTGGACCGGCCTGATCCTGCTGCTGCCGCTCTGTTCGATGGTGCTGTGCGCGGCGCTCGCCGCGCTTCGCAACCGCTCGAAGCTGCCTGCGCTCGTCTCGGTGCTCGCGATCGGCGGGGCCTTCCTGACGGTGCTGGCGATGGCGTTCCGCCTCGACCTCGAGTCGCCGGTGGTGGTCCACCTCTTCGACTGGATCAACTTCGGGTGGACGGCGGATGCGCCGGCGACGGTGCGGGACGGCGAGACGCTGTGGCGCGGAATCGTCGCGGACTTCGGCTTCTACATCGATTCGCTGACGATCTTCTGGATGCTGTTCGTCACCGGACTCGGCACGCTGATCGCGATCTACGCCAGCGAGTACATGGAAGAGGACCGCGGCGTCGGCTACTGCCGGTTCTTCTTCGGCGTGAGCCTGTTCATCCTCGCGATGAGCGCTCTCGTGATGGCGGACAACCTCGTCCTGCTCTACCTCGGGTGGGAGGGCGTGGGTCTCGCGAGCTATCTGCTGATCGGCTACTACTACAAGACGCCCTCCGCGGTCGCCGCCGCGAAGAAGGCGTTCATCATGAACCGCATCGGGGATGCCGGCCTGGCGCTCGGCATCTTCCTGACGTGGGTCAACTTCGGCACCGTCGAGTTCGGGCCGCTGTTCGCCTCGATCCAGGATCCGCCGGAGGCCGCCGGTTCGTGGGCGGTGACGGCCATCCCGTTCTGCCTGATGCTGGGAGCGTTCGGCAAGAGCGCCCAAGGGCCTCTGTTCACCTGGCTTCCCGACGCGATGGAGGGTCCGACGCCGGTCTCGGCGCTCATCCACGCCGCGACGATGGTCACCGCGGGCATCTATCTGATCGCACGGACCTACCCGCTGTTCGTCGCGGTGCCCGCGGCGCTCGAGACCGTCGCCTGGATCGGTGCGGCCTCCGCGTTCGTCGCCGCGACGATCGCGATGACCCAGTACGACATCAAACGGGTCTTCGCGTACTCGACGATCTCCCAGTTGGGGTACATGTTCCTCGGTCTCGGGTCGCTGTCGGCCTTCGGAGGCGCGTACCACGTCTTCACCCACGCATTCTTCAAGGCGACGCTGTTCCTCACCGCCGGTGCGGTGATGCACGGCTTCGCGGGCCAGCTCGACCTTCGGAAGATCTCCGGCCTGCGGCACCTGCCCGGATGGCGGATCGTCGCCTGGGCGATGTTCATCGGCTGCTTCTGGCTCGCGGCGTTCCCGTTCACCAGCGCCAACTTCTCGAAGGACGCCTGCATCGAGGGGGCGTTCGTGATGAACACCCCGAGCTATCGGGCCGCGGCGTGGCTGGGCCTGATCGCCGCGGGCATCACCGGCTACTACAGCTTCCGCGTCTGGTTCCGGGTCTGCTGCGGCCCGGTCTCCTACGCACCGGGCGACCATGGACATGGCGAACATGGTGAGCACGACGACTCGCATGGATTCCACCCGCACGCGCCGCGTCTGGCGATCAACGGCGTGCTGGCGATCATCGCCGTCGGGGCCGTCCTGACGGGCATTCCCGCCTACATGGCCCTCGCCGGCGGCGAGAACTGGGCCCAGCAGTCGATCGCCGCGTCGAGCGCCATGCAAGGCGACTTCCTCGGCGACCACGGCGACGCCACGGTGCTGGGCATGAACCCCCACCTTGGGGTGATGGTCCTCGGCGGCGCGTTCGGCATCGCGGGCATCCTTCTGGCCTGGTGGTTCCATCTCGCCAACCGGCAGGCGGCGACGAACCTGCGCTCGCGGCTGCTCGCCTCCCCGGCGACTCGATGGGTGCCGACCCTGCTCGACCGCAAGTGGTACGTGGACGAGATCTACCACGGTCTCATGACCATCCCGGCATGGCTCGCGAGCCAGGTGCTGCACTTCTTCGACAAGCGGTTCATCGACGGCTTCCTCGTCGACGGAGTGGGGCGCATCACCGTGCTTCTGGCCCGAATCTTCCAGCCGCTCTACAACGGCCGTCTGCAGGGCTACGCGGTGACGATGGCCGGAAGCCTGGGTCTGATCCTGGTCTGGGCCCTCTGGACCTGGCTCGGTGGCGACGCCGCCGCGGCGGGAGAACTGCCGTGACCCTTCCCATGCTGCTCGCGATTCCCCTGCTGACCGCGATCGTGGTTGCGGTGGCGCCGACCCGGCTCTCCGCGACCCTCGCGACCGCGGGCAGTCTGCTCGCGGCGATCGTCGCGGTGCTGGCGGCGGTGCAGTTTCCCTCGTGGACCAGCGAGACCTTCTGGCCCGGCGAGACCGGGCCGGCGGTGTTCTCGGCGGCGGGCGTGACCCTCGAACTCGGCCTCGACGGCGTCAGCATGCTCATGGTGCTGCTGACGGTGCTGCTGGTGGTGATCTCGGTGATCGGCTCCTACACCGCGATCACCACTCGGCAACGCGAGTACTACGCGTGGTTCATGGTGCTCGAGAGCTGCCTGCTCATGGCGTTCATGGCCCGCGACGTGGTCATGTTCTACATCGGGTACGAGTTCACGCTGGTGCCGATGTTCTTCCTGATCTCGATCTGGGGCGGCCCGGACCGCCGCCCCGCCGCGATCAAGTTCTTCATCTTCACGTTCCTCGCTTCGGTCCTGATGTTGGCGGGACTCGTCTACGTCGCGAGCCGCCGCGCCGGCGACCTCGGCGAGTGGAGCTTCCGGATCCCCGACCTCGTCGACTTCGCGTCGACGCAGCTCTCCTCGGTCGAGCAGTTCTGGGTGTTCCTCGCGCTCATGGCGGCGTTCGCGGTGAAGACGCCGTTCTTCCCGGTGCACAGCTGGCTGCCGCTGGCCCACGATCAGGCCCCCACCGCCGGCAGCGTGATCCTCGCCGGCGCGCTGCTGAAGCTGGGCACCTACGGCGCGTTCCGGATCGGGCTCCCCATGGCCCCGCTCGGCGGTGCCGAACTCGCGAACTTCTTCGCGATCCTCGCGATCCTCGGCATCGTGGTGGCCGCACTCATCTGCTGGGTGCAGACCGACGTCAAGAAGCTCGTCGCCTACAGCTCGGTCAGCCACATGGGCATGCTGATGCTGGGCCTCTTCGCGCTCAACCCCATCGGGGTGCAGGGGTCGGTGCTCTACTTCATCAACCACGGTCTCTCGACCGGCGCGCTCTTCCTGCTGATCGGGATGGTCTACGAGCGCTACCACACCAAGGACATGGACAAGCTCGGCGGCCTCGGCTCGGCGATGCCGATCTGGAGCGTGTTCATGGTGTTCTTCGTCTTCTCGAGCGTGGGCCTGCCGGGCCTCAACGGCTTCGTGGGCGAGGTGCTCTGCCTGTGGGGCGCCTTCACCGCCGAGGCGGACGGCGTGGCGGGCTATCCCGGCGTGCTCGGCCCGTGGTACGCCCTCGTGGCGATCGTGGGCCTGATCCTCGGTGCGATGTACCTGCTTCGGATGCTCGGCAAGATGGTCTGGGGGCCGGTGAAGCTGCCCGAGGGAGGCCACGACGCCTCGACCGGACTGCCCAAGGATCTCTCGCCTCGCGAGATCGGCCTGCTGCTGCCGCTCGCGGTGCTTTGCGTCTTCATCGGGCTCTATCCCAAGCCGCTGCTCGAGTCGATCGACCCCGCGGTCCGCGACGTCCTGTCGGGCTATCCGGAGGCTGTACGCACTGTGCTCGAGGCGACGGCGGAGGGCGATGAGAACCTGCGGCTCGGCGCTGCCGAGACTGTCGAGACCGGCAAGACCGCCGCGACAGGCGAGGCACGCCTGCCCTCCTTCGCGGTGGATTCCGACAGCGGGACCACCATCGGATCCGCGTCCACCACCATCACCACCATCGTCGCGGGAGGGTCGGCGGAATGATGCCCACCGCGGAACGTCTGATGCTGGTGATGCCCGAACTCATCATGCTCGCCGGTGCGATCGTGGTGGCGGTCCTCGGCCTCTCGGAGCGGCGCGTGATCCGGGCGAGCGTGCCGATCGTCACGCTCGCGACGCTGGTCGCTGCGCTCGTCGCCGTCGGCAGCGTGCACACCGCCGAGCGGGCGGCATCCGCGGGACTGCCCTTGCCGATGCTGGGGCTCTACGGCAGAAGCCTCATCGCGGTCCTCGGCATCGGGCTCGTCGCCCTCTCGATCGGCTCGGTCGACCGACGTCTCGAGGAGGCGCTCGAACGCGGCCTTGCCCGCTTCGACAGCCTGCGAGTGCTCGGTGGCGAGTTCCACGCGTTCATCCTGTTCAGTCTGGCCGGCGCGATGCTGGTCACGGTGGCGCCGGACTTCATCTGGCTGTTCCTGGCGATCGAGCTCGCGTCGCTGCCGACCTACATCATGGTCGCGGTGAGCCGCGG
>JAFMML010000007.1:71794-73257 GCA_017859745.1 Planctomycetota bacterium | reverse complement strand
TCGCTGGCGTTCCGTCCGATGGAAGAACACGCTCGCCGCCCCCGGCCATGCATGATGGTCGGGGCGGTTTCATTTGGTGGAGTGGGTCGAAGGACGTTCGGAGGACCAGCCCGCCGTGTCCCGAGATGCGGTCGATTCTGCTTGTCGATCTGGAAGGTCGTGGTGCCGCGACTCAGCCGGGCCGATGCGCCAGCGGCCAACGAATGGAGACCCTGCTGCCGTTCGGCGGGCAGGCCAGTTGCACGCGGTGGCAGACGAGATCCTCGACCGCGACGCCGAGGCGCCGACACGCCATCTCGATGAGGCCGGCGTGGCGGCGTGCGGGGTCGGCATCGAGGTCATCGCCTTTGAACGGCGCCTCGACGACTTCGAGATCGGCCGGCAGCGGAAGACGCGAGCGGTTGTGACGATCGAACTGGCTCGGGGTACTTCCCCGATCCGGATAGAGGTGCGCCGTCGGCGGACCGCCACGGCGCACGTTGCGATGGATCCAGACCTCGTAGCGCAGTTGCCGAATCGGCAACAGGATCGGCAACGCGGCCTCCGCGTAGTCGTCTTCGAGATCCGAGTCCATGAGGCCGATCATGGCCACCGTCTCGAAAAACGCCGCGATCGCCCCGTGATCCCGATCGGAAGACGGATCGGTCATCAGATAGTTGAAACCGCGCCCCGACGACGCGTGCTCTCGTGTCAGGTGTAGTTCGTCGAGTCCTTCCGACATCGACTGCTGCAGCGCCTCTTCGCCGGCGCCGAACGAGTGGTAGATCTCCACCGGCGGCCCCGGCCTCAGTCGCCGCACTCCGGCGAGGATCTGGGTTCCCGCAATGTCGACGTGCAAGTCGTCCGACGAAGGGACGGCGATCTGTGCCGCGATCAGCATCGACGCCTCCGCGCCGATGAGGAGTTGATCGCTTTCGAATCGGCTGCGAAACCCCCGCAGCAGACGACGGCGAAGTTCGCCATCGTCGACGTTGTCGCCCACAAGCGCCGCCAGGCGGCTGTGAGTCAGACCGAATCGCTCGAGCACGTCGTTGAGGTGCCCGTCGGCGGCCTCGAGTTCCGATTGCATCGCCTCGGGCGAACCACTCAGCCGGCACCGGATCACCACCGACTCGCGAGCCTTGGCGCCGGGCAGCAACGCCACCAGGCTCGGGAGGGTCTCGGCTTGGAGCAGGCGGGCGAGGTTGTAGGCCGTCCCCCGGCCGATCTTGAAGCCATCCGCAATCGCCCGAACCGTGAGTTCCCGCTTCAGCCCCCCCCGAACGACCCCATCGAGGGCCGACCGCCAGCGTCGCACGGCGGACTCGACGAGTGGCAGGGCCTCCGAGGCCGATTGGAACGGGTCGGATGGAAGCGGGGGCGTCGGCACAGTCGAGGAAGGTAGCGAATCGCCGATCGGCATGCCCGCAGGGACGCGGGCGGGGTGTCATCGATGACGCCAATGACCCCCTGACGGCGTCTGA
>JAFMML010000007.1:61771-71758 GCA_017859745.1 Planctomycetota bacterium | reverse complement strand
ATCGGATGGTCCGGCCTCGGGTGCCGCCGGCATCGCCCTCCGCGGGCGAACCGACCCGGGGCGTCCCGAGGTCCGGGAGCCGCCGACGGGACTGCCCCGGGACCGCCGATTCGGAGTTTTTTTGGGGGCCTTGTCATCGGTGACACCGAGTTCCGGCGACGCCCGACGATCCTTGGAAGGCTACGTGGGCTTCCGCTGTTGGAGGCCCACCTCGACCATTCGAGAGGAGAGTTGTGATGAAGACAGGATTGAAGACAGGATTGATTGCGGCGCTGACCGTTGCGACCGCCACCAGCGTCGGCTCGGCCGACATCGTCTACAGCGGCGTGCTCAATCAGACCGCCGATGCCGCCACCGGACCGGGGACCATCGACATCATGGGCCAGCAGTGGGGATTCGGACACGAGTCCGGCGGGCCGCTCGACTACAGCTTCGTCTCGGCCAACAACAGCGGGTCCGGAGTGTTCGTCGAGCTGGGCACTCTGCTCCGCGCCCGAAACTTCGCGTCCGGCGACACGATCGGCACGTTCACCGAGGTGCTGAACATGTTCCCGACCGGCGGGGGGATCGAAAACGCCAACATCACGCTGTACGACTACGCCGCCGAACCTGGCGGTGAAGGCAACTTCCCCTCGACCGGCACCGGTTTCGTCGGGTTCGGATTCGGCGGTGGCGTGGACTTCAACTACGGCTGGATGCGCTTCACGCTCGAAGGTCTGACCCGTCGGGTCACGCTGGTCGACTGGGCGTACGAGAGCGTGGTCAACCAGTCCATCGAGGTCGGCGCGGTGCCGGCACCGGGCGTGCTGGCGGTGATGGCGGTGGCCGGACTTGCCGGTCGACGTCGACGCGCCTGAGCGACCGCGACTCGAATCGTCTCTTCACGAGAACGCACGCCCCGCCCGGTGCTCCGGGCGGGGCGTTGTCGTCGGTGGGTTCCCGGTCGTCGGGGCTGCGGCGGACGCCGGTCGGCGCTCGCGGCAGACGTTCGAGTCCGACAGGGTCGGACGGGTCGGACGGGTCGGACGGGTCGGACATGTCGGACATGTCGGACTTCGGGCTGGCGCCTGGTGCGGACACGCGGCGACGCCTCGCTTCGCGAGGGTTGGCTGTTGCAGACGCCGTCCGACGCTCGCAGCGCCCCTCCGTCATCTCGCGTCATCGAACGACGATCGACGTTCGGCAGCGCCGTGATCTAGACTCGCGCGATCATGACTCGACATGACGCCCCGCGATCGTCCAAGGCTCTCTCGTCGAAAGCACTTCGAGTTCGCGCTCGATGGCGGGGTGGTCCGGAAGGCGCGAGGAACAGACGCCGGCCCGCCCTGATGCAGATGGCCGTGGCCGCGGTCGTTGGCTGGTTTGTCTCGGGGGCCGCGTCCCCCGCGGTGGCGGCGTCGGAGCGAGACCCGGACCGCTCGGACGACGCGCCTGCAGTCGTCGCCTCGTCCGTGGCGGCATCGACAACGTCGCCCGCATCGATTCCGGACCCGACGCCCGCGCCGACCTGGATGGGATCGTCGGCGCCGCTCTTCGCGGAAGCGATCGCGCTCGCCGGCCTGCCTCCGGGCGGATTCCGGTTCGATCCGGATGTCGTGGCGCTCTGGGGTGGCGATCGTTGGCGACTGCCGCTGTTCGACGCCTTCTTCAACGATCCCTGGAAGTCGAGTCCCTACGGCCGCGAGCATGCCGCCAACGCGCGGCGCAGCGCGGCGTCGGTGCACGACCTGCAACATCTCGCCCAGGCCAACACCGGCATCCGGGTGCGGGACAACTTCTACGGCTCCTTCCTGACCGAGGCGAAGCGCCGCGTCGAGGCCGATGGGCCGATGGCGCTGGCTCGTGCGATCGCTCGGCTCGGCGGAGAAGGTCCCGAGGCGCTCGCCGGTCGCGAGGCCTACCGCAGCGTCCCGCCGGCGGCGGCCTCGGCGGCGGCGCTGGTCCTGCAGGCCGTGGCCGACGCGGTGGTCTATCGCCGTCTCGCCCTCGTCGAGCCGCTCGAGCGCGAGGGAGTCCCGCTGGCGTGGGCGCACGCTCGGGCCTTCGAGGAGTGCTTCTGGCGGGCGGCCGACGACGACGATGCGAATCTCGCCGACGACGCCAAGTTCGACGAGGTGCGGCGCATGCTCGACACCGAACGGGCAATGGAGGCGATCGATCGTCATCTGCTCGCCCGCGGCGCCAACCTGATCGCCCTGGCCGTCGATGCGGCGGTCGAGACGCTTGCGGCGGACGGTCCGTTCGACGACGCCTGCGACTTCACCGCCGACACGCCGCTGGGCAGGATTCGCATCGCCGATGGCGGGGTTCAGGAGTTCGGGGCCGACGGCGCGCACCTGCTGCTGGCGATCGATCTCGGCGGCGACGACCGCTGGCATGTCGGAGGGGCCTCCGGCGATCCTCTCCGGCATCCGATCGGCATCGCGATCGACCTTGCCGGCGACGATCGATACGAGACTCCCTCGGCGCAGGCCTGGCTCGAACGACTGGAAGGGGGGCCGCAAGGCGGCGAGGACGGCTTCCGTCAGGAGGTGCCCGCGGATCATGCGCCGGCGTTCGGGGCGGGCGTGGCGGGCTACGGGGTGCTGGTCGATGTCGCGGGCGACGACGTCTATCTCGCGCCGATCGCCGGGCTCGGCTGCGGCCTGCTCGGTCATGGACTGCTGCAGGACCGCTCGGGCGACGACCGCTATCGAGGCGACGCCGGCGCGATCGCCAGCGGCACCTTCGGGACGGGGGTCCTCGCCGATCTCGGCGGCGACGACGAGTACCGCCTCCTGCACAAGGGCATGGGCTACGGCGGAACCCTCGGCTCCGGCGTGCTGGTCGACCTCGGCGGCGACGACGCCTACCTCGCCGAGACCGATCGCGTGAAGTACTCGTGGTTCGACGACTTCGGCACGCAGCTCAACATGACGCAGGGCTTCGGGTTCGGGCGCCGCGCGGACATGGACGACGGGCACTCGTGGGCCGGCGGTGTCGGCATGCTGGTCGACGGCGGCGGAGGCGACGATCGATACCACTGCGGGATCTACGGGATCGGATGCGCGTACTGGTACGCCCTCGGCCTGCTGCACGACGACGGTGGCGACGACCGCTACACCAGCGATTCGTACTCGATCGCGAGCCCGCCGCATTTCGCCGTGGGCATCGTGATCGACGAGGCCGGCGACGACCTCTGGCGGGGACGCGGCTCGCGGGCGTGCGGCTTCGGCCGGGACTTCTCGCTTGGCTGGTTCGAGGAGGGCGGGGGCGACGACGTGTACCTCTGCAACGACTCCGCCTTCGGCATCGGCAACGTCAACGGTCTCGGCGTCTGCTGGGACAAGTCCGGAGACGACGTCTGGTGCGCCCGCGGCAACTCCTTCGGCCAGCCCTACGTCGAGTCGGACGGCACGCGCCGGGACCTGCCCGTGAATGCCGGGATCTTCATCGATGCGGGTGGCCGCGACCGCTACCTGAAGGTGCCCGACGATGTGGACGTGTGGGCCGTCGATCGCAGGGACCTGTCGGCCCTCGAAGCGTTCGAGCAGTGGCCGTTCCTCTTCGACGGAGCCCGCCACCACTGGCGGGACCACATCGACCAGCCCGGCTCGACCGGCGCCGCGATCGACGCGGAGTAGGGGAGACCGTCAGGGGAGGCGCGAGGACGTCGAGTGCTCGACAAGTTCGGCAAGTTCGGCGACGACCAGCGCGGCGATCTCGGTTCGGAACCGTTCGCGGGCGACGCTCGGCGCGGCATCCGAGGTGGCTGGACTCGCGAGACGACTGCGAACCTCCCGCAACGGCTTCACCACTTTGGAAAGGTCCCGAGGCGTCGCCGTCGAAGACCCTGCGCCGAGGGCAAGCGGTTCGACGCTGGCGTGTCCCCGCCGCTCGAGGCCGCGAACGAGGGCGATCGCCCGGGCTGCCAGCAGCGACAGCGAGGCGTCGCCGACAAGCACCTCGCGTCCGCCGCGGGCGAGGAGTGAGATCTTCCGGGCGTGCCGGCCGGCGGCCCCGAGCACGCCACCGATCGCCGCGCCGAGGGCGGCCGCGGCACCGAGGCTCATGCCGCCGACCGCCAGATCGATCGCGGCCCCGGTGGCGGCTCCCGCGGCGGCCCCGGTGGCGGCGGAGAACCCCGCGGTCTTGAACGCCTCGGGCGAGAAGAGATCGACACCGACGTCGAAGGACTCGAGCGCGGCCTCGGCGACTGCGGCGTCGTCGGCATCGAAGCCGGCGATCGCCAGCAGTTCGAGGTGGGCGGCGTGTTCGAGGTTCCGAAGCCGATCCCGCAGGGCGTCCAGCGCCGAGTCCGCCGCAGCGCCTTCGTCGCCGTCGGCCTTCTGAACCTCGATCGCCATGCTGGCCGCATCGAGCAGCAGGTCGGCGATGCGGCTCGCCGACGCGGTTCTGCGGCGATCGCGCTCGCGCTGCCGGGCTTCCAGCAGTCTGTCTATCGCGCCGCGATGCTCCGGGACGAGGGTGCGAATCGCCTCGAAGAGCCGTCGCTCGTCCTCGACCTCGTAGGCGACGGTGTCGAAGGCGACCACCGCGTGCATGCCCAGGCGACCGAGCGACGCCCGCCACGCCTCCGCGTCGGCGTCTGCGGAGGCGACGAAGTTCAGCACCGGAACCACCGGCCGACCGCAGCGGCCGAGCAGTTCGAGCTCGTCCAGATGCCGTGGCAGCACTCGATCGCGAGCGTCGATGACCGCGAGCATCAGTTCGGCGCGTCGGGCCGCCTCGAGCGCCTGGATCTCCTGCGGATACTCGCGGGTCGCCGCCGGCGAGGCGAGGAACGACTCCAAGGCCGCGATCCGGTCGGCGCGACGATCGGCGGTCGCCGCGTCGACGGCTTCGAGCAGCCCGATCGAATCCTCGAGCCCCGGGGTGTCGAGAAGCACGATCGCCTCGACGCCATCGACCCGGAGGGCGATCGGCTCGACGCGGCGCGTGGTCGCGGGGCTCGGCGAGACCTCGCCCACGTCGCGGCGTCGGGCGAGCGTCCGCAACAGCGAGGTCTTCCCGGCGTTGGTGTGGCCGACGACGGCGACCTCGAGCGGGGGGCTCATCGCGAGTCTCCACGGTCGAAGGCCGCGAGTCGCGCCTCGACGGTGCGGCACCAAGCGGCGACGGCGTCTGCATCGGGAAGGTGTGGGGGTTCGTCGGCCTCCACCGCGGCGCCGAGCGCGTCGCCGATCGCGGCCTCGCCGCGACCCTGATGGGCAAGCAACACCGCCTGCAGCACGGCCGTGGCGACGGCGGGCCCGAGGTCGATGCGGGCGTCGTGGTCGTGCCCCGCAGCAGACGCGGTGGTCGCCGGCGATCGCGCCGACAGCAGGCCGGTGACGGAACCACCGATCGCCGCCCAGACTGGAAGCGCTGAGATCGCCAGCGGCGAGATCAGCGTGGCGGCGGCAATGCAGCCCAGGGCACCGGCGGCGGCACCGGCGGCGAGCCACTTCGGCCGCAGCCGCAGCGAGGCGGGCAGCATGGACTCGATCCGAGAGGCGGCGCGTCGGATCGATCCAGCCGGATCGCCGGGCGAGAGCGGCGGGAACGGCCACCGGGCGAGTTCGCCGTCGCCTTCGAAGATCCGCACGATGCGGCGGTGCAGATCGGCCTCCTCGGCGGTGGTGGGCAGGCGGGGTGAACCGGTCTCGTCGTGCCAGCCGCGGGACGCGGCGACGATGGTTCGAAGCGCCGGGGCGAGGTCGTCGGCGATCGGCGGCGGCGCGCCTGCATCCTCAACGACGCCGCGTTCGGTCGCCGCGGCGGATCCGATCGCGTCACCGAGACGACGCCGACTGTCCGCGGTCAGATGATCGAGATCGACTTCGACGAAGAACGCCCCAAGACCGGCCGCCAACGCCTTCCAGTCCTCGAGGCGCTGCAGCGTCGTGGCGCGAGACTCGCGACTTCGCAGACGATCGCCGCCGGAGACCACCAGGAGCAGCGGACTCCCTGCGGCGGCCGCGAGGCCGCGGATGGTGGCCCCGACGCCACGGTCGGGGGTGGCCGACGCGGCGCAGACCACCACCATCGAGATGGGGCGTCGTGTCGAAGTCGCGAGGTTCCTCTCCACCCGACGTCGGTCCTCACCGCTCGAGACGAGGCCGAGATCGTCGAGTTCGCGATCGAGCGCCGGTGGCCATCCGCCCGCGGGTGGTTCGATCTCGAGTCCGACGATCGCCGCAGTTCCCACCGGGCGTCCGGCAGCTTCGGAACTTCGATCCAGAGGGCTCGCCGACGGAAGCTGGGCGTCGGGCGGGGGAGTCGACGGCGCGGCGGTGGTGCGGGCCGCCTCGAGCAGTGCCGCGACGGCCGGATCGGCGACATCGACCGCCACCGCACGACGCGCGGCGCGACGTCGGGCCAGGCACAGGCCCGTCAGCAGCAGACGCGGCAGCAGGCCGTAGGCGACGATGGCGCCGATCAGCAGCCCGCTCCACGCCGCCCGGAGTTCATCGGACTGCGTCGGGAAGGCGTCGGGTGAGGTGGGATCGAAGCGGCTCGCGGCGATGGCCGCGGCATCGGGCGCCGTGAAGCCCAACTGCCTCGGCAGCCAGGCGACGGTGTCGATGGCCGCGACGTACCGATCGGGGCCCAGGATCGTGGACTCCCAGGCGAACTCGTACTGGCGGGATCCCAGCAGCACCAGCGCGGCGGCGAGTCCCGCAAGATTGAACGCCGTCCACATCGAGTTGGTCACGACGCCCAGACCCCAGCGGGCCAGCGGAGTCCGGGCCTCGAGACGACTGCGGCGTCGGATGACCAGCGACATCGCGCTGGCGGAGGAGATCGTCCCGGCCCGGTTCGCGTGTTCTTCGGTTCCGGCGGCCCGCGTCGCGACGAGGCGAGCGAGTCGGGCCACCGTCCACGCGGCAAGTCCGCCGGTCCGCTCCCGCGATGCGAACAGCGCCAGGAACACCCAAAGAAGCAGCAGCACGGTCTGGATGCCCAGCACTCCGGCGAGCAGCCAGAAGATGTTGGTGGGGGCGACGCGGTTCGTCGGCAGACTCGCGGCGACGGCCAACGCCCCCAGAACGGCAGCTGCGGCGATGCCGATCCAGGTCGCCAGCGAGACGGCGTGTTGCAGGCGACCGATCGCCTCCTTCGTCGGTGCCGACGCCGAGCTTGCCGACACGGCGGCATGCAGACGCGCGTCGTCGGTCAACTGGTCCCAGCGATTCCCAGCCTCCCGGGCGGCACCGGCGCAGGCACTCGCTGCACGACTCTCCGCGCGACTCCAGTCGGCAACCGCCTCGACGTGGATCACCTCGTCGAGCCGGTCGTTCGTGTGCGTCATGGGTGGGCGGCGGGAGCGTTCCGACGGGGGTGGGAGTCGGGACGGCTCTGCAGACTCAGCCGTTGCTCGTGGGCCGGTAGGGGCTCGCCTCGGCCTCGGAATCGCTCGCGTCGAGCTTCCCGCGGGTCTCCTCGTCCGCCAACTGACGAGGCGTTCGATCGGGGCGGTTCACCTCGTCGCGGATGTCGTTCTCGACATCCTTGAAGCCCTTCTTGAACTCCATGATGCTCTTGCCCATCGAGCGGGCGACCTCGGGGAGGCGGCGTCCGAAGATGAGCAGGGCGATGATGAGGATGACGATGAGACCCGGCATGCCGATGTTCTGAATGAACGCGAGCGGCATCGTCTCCATCGCGTCGGGCAGAAGGGAGGCGGCGTCGGCGGTCGGCGGTGTGGGGGCCATCGGCAGTTCCTTTCGGGGCGGCGGGATTGTACCCCCGGCAGGTGGAGCACCGAACCACGCGGCCACGGTCGGGAGGCGGACGCGGAGATCGATGCGGTCTGCGTGGACCGATTCTCGATCCTTGGGCGTCGTGGGACCGATGTCGAGGACACCGAAGGTGGGGACCACCGCATGGAGACGAGCGTGCGAGGAGACGGAGCCTTGAACGAAGATCGGCCCTCGAGACCCAGGAGAAGCGGCATCGGGGCGTTGCTGTGCCTGACGATCGCCGCCGCGCTGGCCGGGTGCTCCGCCGCGCCCGATCCCGCCCCCGAGTACGCCCGTCCGCTGCCTCCGGGCGGCGTGGCGCTGCGCCTGGTGGAGCCGGGAACCGGACCCGATCTCGCGGAGGCGTGGAGGAACCGGGATTCCGGACTGCTCGATTCGCTCGAGGAGAGTCTCGAGTGGTACGCGGCGCCCTCGAGCCGGACGAAGTTTCCGTACGAGGTCGCCCGGCCTGGGGGTGTCCGTTCGATCTCCCATGCCGAGGCGCAGGCCTCCGTCGCGGCGTTTCGAGATCTGCTCCTGCGGAGTCGAGACGCCGCCGAGTTCGAGCGAATGGTGCGCAACCGATTCGAGGTCTACGAGTCGATCGGCTGGGATGGTTCGGGCACGGTGCTCTTCACCGGCTACTTCGCGCCGGAGTTCGACGCGAGCACGACGAGGACCTCGGCCTTCACGTCGCCGATCCATCGTCGGCCGCCGGATCTCGTGACGGCGCCCGACGGCACGCCGCTGGGTCGGCGTCTCGAAGACGGCCGCATCGTGCCGTGGGCGTCGCGCGCGGAGTTGATGCGCAGCGGTGCGCTCGACGGACTCGAACTCTACTACCTGCCCAACGGCCTCGACGCGTACCTGATCGAGGTGAACGGATCCGCCAAGCTGCGCCTGCCCGACGGCACGATCCGCCACGTCGGCTACGCCGGCAAGACCGGGCGTCCGTACGTGGGCCTGGGGCAGTCCCTCGTCGACGAGGGCATCGTTCCCGAGGACCGGCTGAATCTCGCGGCGATCCGTCGCCTCCATCGGGAGGATCCGGCGCTGATCCGACGCCTGATGGATCGAAACGAGAACTGCGTGTTCTTCATGGACTACGACGGCGAGGACTGGCCGGAGGGGTCGCTCGGGGTTCGCGTCACGCCGAGGGCGTCGATCGCCACGGACAAGAAGGTCTATCCGCCCGGCGCCGTGGCGGTGGTCGACACCCGACGCGCCGGGCACGACCCGCGAGAGGACTTCACGGCATTTCTTCTCGATCAGGACACCGGTGGAGCCATCCAGGCGCCCGGGCGGTGCGACATCTTCATGGGCATCGGCCCGCAGGCGGAGGTTCTCGCGGGCGGGCAGTACGCCGAGGGAGAGCTGTACTACCTGTTCCTGGCTCCGGGCGCGTCGCCGCCGGCGACGCCCTGACGCCGCGACCCGACGACGCGCGAGTCGCGCGGAGCATCCGATCGGCGCTGTCATCCGATCCATCATGAACAGGGGCCCCGGCGGAATGCCAGGGCCCCTTCATTGCGCGTCTTGGAGTGATCGAGAGATTCTCAGCCGACCTTCACCCACTGGGCGCGGCCCTGCTTCTTGAACATCGACTTGTTCTTGGCGAGAGTCTGCGAGACCTGAGTCCCGAGGGTCTTCGCATCCTTGCGGAGCTTCTGGGCCCGGATTGCCGCGGTGATCTCCTTCGGACTCATCGGCTTGCTGCCCATCACCTTGGCGACGGAATCGGCGAGGGTTCCGCCCCGACGCCCTCGACCAGACGCCTTGCGAGCGACCTTCTTGCGGGTGGTCTTTCGCCCGGACGTCTTGCGCGTCGCCTTCTTTGAGGTCTTGCGACGCCGGGTGGTGCCGCCCGCGGGGCGTCCGCGGCGAGCGGCCTTCCGCGGGCGTCCGCGACGGGGCTTCGAGGTCGATCCGCCGAGCAGTTCGATCTCGGCTTCGACCTCGGCCAGTTGCTCGCGGAGCGCTGCCGCCTTCGCCTCGAGCTTCGGAATCGAGGAGCGACGACGCTCGAGTTCGGCGGTGAGGGCTTCAAGCGTGGCGTTGGTCAGTTTCGGGGCGCGAGCCATTGGTGGACCTTTCTTCATTCACGAGTAGCTGGACAAGCATGCGGACAGGGGCGGTTCGTACACGCGGCGACGATTCGTTCATGTCGGCAGGATGTCGCCAAACAGGATGTCGCCCGAACGGTCAGGCTCGATGCCAGAGCATCAAGAGCCGTCGAGAGGACCATGATCAAGCACGTGATCAA
>JAFMML010000007.1:43372-61716 GCA_017859745.1 Planctomycetota bacterium | reverse complement strand
CACGTGATCGATGAAGCCGAGAGGTGCCGCAGGATGCTGGGCCTCATGAGGCACTGACATCCCCGCTGGAACGAATGTAACAGATCGGCACGGAGCTAACAATGTTCCGGACCATGCTCCGGACCATGCTCCGGAGGCACGTGGGGCCGGCCGCAGATGGCATGGATCGCGTCGTTCATCTCGAACCCGCCGACTTGCCAAATGCATGATGCGTCGATGAGGAGGCGTTCTACCGCGATTCTTGAAAGATCGATCGGTTGCGCGTGGGCGCCCAATCGACGACGCGGGGCGAATGGAACGGATCGATCACCTCGATCCCGTGCTCGGGCGTGTAGCGCATCGCGGCGAACGACGCCGGCCACGCGCGAGCGCGAGTCCATTCGACCGGGAACTCTCGAACGACGACTTCGGGTGGGTTCGAGGACTTCGGCCACGGCCGCACCAGCACCTCGCTGTCGTCGACCACGGTGGCGGTTCCGGGCTCGCGTGCCGGCGAGAACGAATCGTCGATCGCACGGCCGCGGATCGCGTGCGAACCGATCGAGAGCACGAAATCCGACCGGGCAGGCAGGTAGCGAAGGTCGAGATGACAGAACGCGTCGGTGGGACGCCACTGACGGCTCCAGTTCCAGACATGGGCGTTGCCCTGCACGGTGGTCGCGACCGGAGTGCGGTGGACGTCGAGCACGATGGGCCGGGTGGCGCTCGAGACCCGGACACCCGCGGCGGGAACCGGTCGCGGCTCTCCGGACTCGACGATCCAGGCGAAGGCCTGCACGGTGCCTCGAATTCGCATGGAATCGCCGGTGGCCGTTCGCCTGACGAGGATGTGTTCGTCGAACGGGCCGAAGGCGTCGAGCATCGCCTGCACCTTGGATTCGTAGGTCTGCGCCTCGGCGAGAAACGCCCGTTCGTCGGCGGTGGTCCACGCCTCGCCGGCGACCACGCCCAGGCCGAGGCCGACGAGAAGCACCAGCAGAAATCGGCGGGCGGTGTGCCAGGACAACTGCCACGTGTCCGGAACGCGACCGTCGTGTCCGCATTCGGGACAGCGAACCTCGCAGCGGCCCTGAAGGTCGTAGTTGCAGGCGGGGCATCGCCCTCGCCGCGCTCGACGCTGGGGTAGGGCGTGGCCGAAGACGATCTCCGGAAGTTCCGCGAGCGGGACCAGCCAGACGATGAATCCGCTCATGGCCGCAGTCGCGATCGCGGCCTTCAGCACGGTGCCGGCGGAGAGACCGAAGTCCGCGAGCAGCGCACGAAGGATGCAGTAGCAGAGAAAGCAGTAGGCGAACATCAGAAGGGTGAAGACCGCCAGATGGATGCGGAGGATGCCGGGGGGCACCGCAACCGGCGAAGCCGCAGGAGATCCGTCGTGCGGATCGGAGCGTGCCTCTGGCGGCGACGCCTCGTTCGTGAGGTCCGCCTGCACGTCAGCCGCGGCCGGAGGAGGGCCACTCCGTGCGGGGATCGAGTCCGAGCGAGTTCGCGAAGCGGTCCTCGACCCGCCGTACGACGTCGTCGCTCATCGAGACGAGCGGCGGATAGTCGCGCACCGGCCGGCCGTCCCGCCTGCCCGGAACCTTCGAGGTGGCGTCGCAACAGAGCCGGGTGTCGTGCAGACGGCAATCCCTCGTGGGATCGGCGTTGCTCAACCATCTGAAGAGCACGGGTTCGAACCGATCGAGCGCGACGTGTTCGTCGACGGCGGCGAGCCACCGCCCCGTCGGAAGATCTCCCAACGCGAGCGCCGCGGCCTCGAGGGTGCTGGGCACGTCGGCGCCGCGTCTCACCGCGATCGCTGCGAAGCCGCCGCCGAGTTCGGGATCGACATCGGCATCCTCGACGCCCTCGACGGCCATCAGGGCGGCGATCGCCGCCGCGATGGAGGCGTCGTCGCCGCTCGGTGGCGCCGCGATCGTGCCGAGTCCGTTCTCCTCGCCGGGCCATCGATTCGTCGCGTCGAAGCCGATCTTGCCACCGGCGCCGAGCTGCGGCGCGGCGTGGTCGAGGATGTCGAGCGGGCCTTCCACGCGCTCGAGGTCGCGCCTGAAGTCGCAGTTGGCAAGCAGCGTTCGCAGCACCGCGGCCTCGTCGTGCACATCGACGTCCCCGTCGACGACGACGATCGACTTCGTCCAGGCCATCTGCCCGGCACCCCATACCGCGTGCATGACCCGGCGGGCCTGGAGTGGATAGTGCTTGCGAATGCGAACGAACGCGGCGTTGTGGAAGCAGCCGTATCGGGGCAGGTGATAGTCCTCGATGTCGGGGATCAGCACCTTCAGCAGCGGCAGAAAGACCCGCTCGGTCGCCTTGCCGAGGTAGTAGTCCTCCTGCGGCGGCAATCCGACGAGCGTCGCGGGGAAGATCGCGTCGCGACGATGGGTGATCGCGGTGACCTCGACGACCGGATACCGGTCCGGCAGCGAGTAGAAGCCCGTGTGGTCGCCGAACGGGCCCTCGAACACGGCGCCGGGTCCGAGGTCGCCGTCGCGACGGGGGTCGAAGCCGATCGACCCGCATTCGGTCGAGACGTGGCCTTCGATCACGATCTCGCTGTTGGCGGGAACCCGAAGCGGCACGGTTCGGCAACGCACCAGCGGGATGCCGCCCTTGGCGAGATAGCCCGCCATCAGCAGTTCGCTGAGTCCGGGCGGCAGCGGTGCGGTGGCGGCGTAGGGCATGACGCTTTCGCCGCCGAGACAGATCGCGATGGGCATCGGTCGACCCAGTCGCTTCCAGCTTCGCCAGTGGTTCGCGCCGTCGTGATGCATGTGCCAGTGCATCGCGAGGCGTGTGGGGCCGACGAGCTGCGATCGGTACATGCCGATGTTGTGGCTCGCCGGGCGAGGATCGTCGCGGTCGTCGGCGTGGATCGTGTGCATGCCGCCGAAGGTCAGGTAGCGGCCGAGACCGGCGGCAGTGCCGGAGTCCTCGGCGGAGATCCCGAATCCGACCGCGTCGGGATCCCCGTCGAGCGGCCAGCACTTGATCAGGGGAAGCCGGGTGAGGTCGACCTCGCCGTGCGAGGCGAGCTTCACGACCTCCTGGCAGATGCCTCGTCGCCGCAGCTTGGGACCGATTCGCAGGAGCGGAAGGAACTCGCGTGCCTTCGAGATCGCCTCGCCGAGAGAGCGGGGCGGCTGCGGAGTCGTGAGCGAGGCGATCTTCGCGGCGATCGACTCGAAGCCCCCGGCGTCGGTGCAGCCGAGGGCCATCTCCATCCTTCGGTAGCTGCCGAAGAGGTTGATCGCGAGCGGAAAGTCGCAGCCCTCGACGTCCTCGAACAGCAGGGCCCGGCCACCGAGATGGGCGTGGGCGGGGTCGAATCGGCGTGCGGCCTCCGAGACCGTCGGGCAACGACTCTTGCTCATGCGATCCGCGATCTCCGCCGCTTCGAGAATCGGCGAGACCGGCTCGCGGACGCGGGCGAGTTCGCCTGCGGCGTCGAGGGCGTCGATGAAGTCGCGGAGGGTGGGATGCACTGGGGACAGGAGGGTAGCGTCGGGGAGTCGGGAGACGACTTCGCCGACGGGCGGCCGGAGGATGCCTCCGGCCATCGGGAGGTTCGAAGACCGCGGCCTTGGGCATCGGCGAAGACTGTGGGGACTCGGTGAAGATCGTTCCGAGGGGGCGACGGGACGGCCTTGTCCGCGTCTTTTCGGAGGTGGCGAGGGCTACCATTCGACCGGAAGGCGGACCGGTTGAACGGGCGGGAAGGATGTCGCCCCACGGTCTTCCCGAGAGCGTTCGAGCGGGTCTCGAACATGCAGGCATGCAGGCATGCAGGCAGGCATGCAGGAAGGAGTCCGAGTGGCCACCGACGCCGCCCGTCCCAGCGAGGAACGTACTCAGGGCCCGGACCTCGAAGTCCGCGAGACGGCGCCTTTGGGGGAGAAGGTCGTCGTGCGAAAGCACTTCGTGCTCGACACCAACGTGCTCCTTCACAATCCCGAGTCGGTCTTCAAGTTCGCCGAGCACGAGGTGGTGATCCCGCTGACCGTGATCGAGGAGCTCGATCGGTTCAAGAAGAACAACGACGAGACCGGGCGGAATGCGCGACAGGTGATCCGCACCCTCGACGAACTGCGTGGCCGGGGCCGCCTGTTCGAGGGCGTGTCCTGGAACGGCCATGGTGGGACCATCCGCATCGACCGCTGCGACCTGTCCTCGCCCTTCGCCCTCGATCTCGACCAGGCGGACAACCGGATCCTCGGCGTCGCCCACGCCCTGCACCGGCAGGGGCGGCGAACCGTGTTCATCTCCAAGGACATCAACGCCCGCGTGAAGTGCGATGCCCTCGGCATTCCCGCCGAGGACTTCGAGGCCGACCGGGTCGACGCGGACTGGCTGCGCACCGGCTACGCCGAGATGGTCGTGCCGGGGGCCCTCGTGGACGAGCTCTACGCCGAGCGCCAACTGCCGATCGAGCGGTTCGGGACGTTCGCGGTCTCGAGCCCCCGGGGCGGCCGGGAGGCGACGCTCGACGCGGTCCCCAACGAGTACGTGGTGCTGCAGGACGCCGAGGACGCGACGCACACCGGACTCGCCCGCGTGCTCGCCGACACCGGACGCCTCATTCCGATCGTCGGGGCCCGCAAGCCGATCTTCGGAGTGATGGCTCGCAACGTGCAGCAGACCATGGCGCTGGACCTGCTGCTCGACGACGACGTGAAGCTGGTGACGCTGATCGGACCCGCCGGAACCGGCAAGACGCTGTTGGCGCTCGCCGCCGGTCTGCACAAGGTGATGCGCGAGGAGCGTTTCGAGAAGCTGCTCGCGGCGCGGCCGATCATGCCGATGGGCCGCGACATCGGCTACCTGCCGGGCGGCAAGGACGAGAAGCTCTCGACGTGGATGCAGCCGATCTTCGACAACGTGGCGTACCTGCTGTCGACCCGCGGCGGCGGCTCCGGCGAGGCGGACAGCCGGCCGATGGAGCAGCGCCTCGATGCGCTGGTGGCGAGCGGCAAGCTGGTGATGGAGCCTTTGACCTACATTCGAGGACGCAGCATTCCGCACCAGTTCATGGTGGTCGACGAGGCCCAGAACCTCTCGCCGCACGAGGTGAAGACGATCGTGTCGCGCGTCGGCGAGGGAACCAAGATCGTGCTGTGCGGCGACATCGGGCAGATCGACCATCCCTATCTCGACGCCTCGAGCAACGGACTCACGTTCCTGATCGATCGCCTGCGGGGCTATCGCCTCGCCGGGCACGTCACGCTGGCGAGGACCGAGCGCAGCGAGCTCGCGAGCCTCGCGGCGGAGGTGCTGTGATCGGACGAGGGCGCCTCTGGCTGGACGTGCTGCTGATCGCGGCGCTGGCCGGCGGGATGGCGTTGGGCGGCTGCACGGCGGGGCCGCCTGCGATCTCCGGCGATGTCGACGAACGCTCCGAGGCCATGGCGCTCGCGTGGAACCTGCTGTCGCAGAACCGCGAGGTCGCGGGCATCCTCTCGATCAAGGGCACGACACCGGGTACGAAGGCGCTGATCGAGGAGATCGCCGCCGCGTCCGACGCCGCGGCGGACACGCTCGAACGCGTCGCCCGAGCGGAGGGGATGCCGCTGGAGGACGACGGCCTGCCCGCCGCCGAGGTCCGGGTCCGGGCGGCGATCCGCGCCCGGGTCTCGCGGGAGCTGCTGTTCAGTTCCGGTCGGGCCTTCGAACGCACGCTGCTCCTGACGCAGGTCGAGGCCCTCGGCTACGCCTCCGATCTTCTCGAGGAGGTCGCCGCCCGACTTCGGGCCACGGATCTCCCGGAAGATGCGGAGGAGATTCGTCGCGAGGCCGCCGCCTTCGCCGCCCTTCGAGTCCGGGTCGTCGATCGATTGCGGATCGCCTCGGATGGTGCAACGGCGGAGAGCGGGTGAGGGCGTCCGGCATGGTGAGCGACCGACGCGTGATTCGGCGGTCGAAGGCTCTCGATCCGCCGCGGCACCCGTTCCGGCGGCGGCGGTCGGCGTCGGACCCTCTGCAGGGATGACGCCCCGATCTCCGATTCCTACCATTCGCCGACACGTCCAGGAGGTCTGAACCATGAACCTGCAGTCCAGCAATCCCGTCCTCGCCGGATCCGATGCCAACGAGCTGTTCCGCACCGGCGGCGAGTCCCGCGGCGCCGTCGCCACGACCGCGACGGTGCAGGGGGTGGTCAACAAGACGACCTTCCTGGCCCTGCTCGCGACCGGCGCCGGCTGCGTGGGCTGGGCGGTCTGCAGCGCGTTTCCCGCCGCCCTCTGGATCGCGAACATCGCCGCCCTGGTCGCGGTGCTGGGGATCTTCTTCGCGTTGCGCGGCAATCCCGCCCGGGCGATGTTCCTCGGCCCCGTCTACTCGGTCGTCCAGGGCTTCCTGCTCGGCGGCGTCGCGGTCATGCTGCAGAGCATCCTGGCCGCGCAAGGCATCGCCGTGCCCGGGGGCATCGCGTTGCAGGCGTTCGTGGTCACGATCGCGATCCTGCTGTCGATGCTGACGCTCTACTCCTTCGGCATCTTGAAGGGCGGCCAGACCTTCACCCGGGTCCTCTCGGTCGCCACGCTGGGCATCTTTCTGATGTACCTCATCAGCTTCGTGATCAGCCTCTTCGGCGTCTCGATGCCGTTCCTGTCGTTGGGTTCGGCGATGGAGGGCGGCTCCTCGGCGATGATCGGCCTGGGAATCAACGTCCTGATCCTCGGCGTCGCCTCGCTCTGGTTCATCGTGGACTTCCGTCAGATCGAGGACCTCGTCGCGAGCGGAGCGCCCAAGCAGATGGAGTGGTACGCGGCGTTCGGACTCATGGTCACGCTCGCCTGGGTCTACCTCGAGGCCCTGAAGCTCGTCTTCCGGCTGGCGTTGATGTTCGGACGGCGCGACTGAGCCGGGCGGGCGCATCCGCTCGGCGGATCGTCGCCACGGGATCGGTCGTTCGGCGACGGCGGTGCGTCAGGCGCCGCGGTGTTGCCTGAATCGGGACGATCCAGCCGCCTCGAACAGGCCCTCCGCGACCCGAACCGCATCGCTGGCGGAGTTGGCACCCGCATCGGCGCCGACGGTCTCGACCAGTTCCGGAGCCATGCGGAACGGCAGGCCGCCCACGAGGATGCGGATCTCCGAGCCGGCGCGGCTCGACCGCACCGCATCGACGAGATCGCCGGTCGGACGGATGCCGAGGGTGGTGTTCGCCGCGACCGCGAGCAGGTCGAACCGGCTCTCGACACGGCTCTCGAGCGCATCCACGACCTCTTCGGGCGGCATGTCCGCGCCAAGGCACTCCGCGGACCATCCGGAGAACTCGAAGGCGTCTGCGACCATGCGGATGCCGAGATCGTGGAGATCCCCGCCGACGGCGGTGCAGAGCACGGCCCGACCGTTCGACGTCGCGCGAGGCGCGTTGCGTCGCAGTTCCGCCATGATCATTCGGGTCGCGCCGCTGGTGAAGTGCTCGTCTGCGATCGAGGCCTCCCGAAGGTGCCACATGCGACCGATCTCGGCGAGTGCGGGCGCCAGGATCCTCTCGTAGATCTCGACGGTGCCGCGGCCCCGCTCCTGGAGTTCGAGCACGAGGTCGCTCGCGGCCTCCTCCTGGCGTTCGAGCATGTGCAGCAGGTACAGCCTCGCCGCGGTCGCATCCGGATCCTCGCCGGCGAGCGGCTCGGGCCGATCGGTCAGGCCACGGTCGGATCGACCCGGTCGAGCCTCGTCGAGTCGGGCGTGCGCCGCCTCGATGGCCACGGCCGCTCGGGAGGCGACCGTCGGGGGCAGCTTCTCGTCGATCACTCGACCGAGGGTGGTCACGCTGCGGCGCAAGTCCTCCAATGGAAGTCCTCGCGCCTCGAACGCCTCGCGGCTCCAGCCGACGTTGCGGGCGAACAGTTCGGGACAGGCCGCGGCCACCGCCTCGGCGAGATGACCGACCCGACTCCGCATCTCGCCCCGCCAGAGGCGGAGGGCGGCGGCGTCGTGCCGACGCTCGAAGGTGGGGTCCTCCTCCGCCAACGCGGCGAGGGTCCACTCCGAGAGCGTCTTGGAGACCGAGTCGATGGTCTCGGCGGCGTGTCGGTCGGCGGGGTTCACGGCAGAGCGTTTCGGCGCTCGGGACGCGTTCGGATTCAGCCGGTTCCGCCCGGCGGCGAGAAGCGGCCGTGGGGCCGCGACATCGCCAGTTCGGCGATGCAGCCGGAGCTCTTTCCGGTCAGTTCCGCATGCTTGAGGAGGTATTCGGTGATCGTGGTGACCACGGTCGCGTGCGACCAGGTCAGCGGGCTGACCGAGATCGGCTGACCGTCGTAGGGGTTCACCTGTTCGGCGAGGACGCCGGAGGGCAGGGCCCGGGCCTGCGTCCACTCGAGGTAGGGCAGCGCCTCGGCGAGCTCCTCGGTGGTGGTCGCCTTGGCGATGTGCCAGAGGGCGAGCCACAGCGTGCAGATGATCCACGGATTGCCGGGAATCTCGTCGACGTTCTGGTGCTCGATCTGGTGGTAGTAGTCGTTCTCGTAGCGGGCGAGACCGCCGATCTCGGTCTTCACCCACAGGCGATCGCGGATCGCCTCCATGTGGGCGACCACCCGGGGATCGTCGGCCGGCAGCGCCCCGAACTCGAACAGGCCGAACGCCGAGGCGTCGAGGGTCATGTCGAGGCGGTAGGTGCCGTCCTCGAGGGGCGTCGCCATGCGGGCGAAGCGGTTCAGTTCCGGCTGCCACATGTGCCGGATCATCGCGCCCTTCATGCGCTCGGCGCCCTCGCTGAACTCCGCGGCCCGATCGAACGCGCCCATGTCGTGCGCGAACGCCGCGGCCGCCTGCAGGGCGCCGATCGTCGAAGCGACGGTGAACAGGTGGATGCCGCGGCGCTCTTCCCAGAGATCCCAGCTCGGCAGCGGCAGACCGTTGTGGTCCCGATACTCGAGGATCCAGGTCGCGGGATCGACCACCAGTCGGTTGTAGACGGTCTTGATGAACTCGACGTCGCGGAAGACCTCGAAGTGCCGTCGCAGCGCCCACAGCACCAGCGAAGTCTCGTCCTGCTGGATGGGCAGGATCCGACGACCTTCCAGAGCCCACGGATGCCAGCTCGAGGCGAGGGTTCCGGTGGGGTTGTACTTGTGCAGGAAGTAGGCGTCCTTGCCGAGGACCCGCTCGCAGAAGCCGAAGAACGCCCGGCTCAGTTCGCCCTGACCCGACAGGACCAGCGACTGGGCGACCAGCGCACCGTCGCGCGGCCAGCAGTAGGAGTAGGTGTCGCCGGCGAAGTGGGTGATGTCGGAGTCGTTGGCGGCGATGATCGCGCCGCCGTTGTCGATCTGCGTCCGCAGGATCAGGGAGCTGCGGATGTACAGGTCCCGAAGGTGCTCGGGAAGCGGCGAGAAGTCCATCGGCTCCTTGCACGACCACCAGCGCCAGTACGCCTCCGAGCGATCGAGCATCCGCTGCGGGCTCTTCTCGTGGACCTTGCGATTCAGCTCGACCACCGCGTTGTAGCTGCGGCCCACCGCGATCCAGTAGTGCGCGGTGCCGGAGCCGCCGGGACGCAGGGAGATCTTCAGGCCGATCGTCGAATCCACCGAGCCCTGGGCGATCGCGTTCTGGCTCAGCATGCCGTCCTCGGCGTCGCGCCATGTGCCCTCGGCGTCGCCGATGCGCTTGGCACCGGTGGCCCAGGTGTCGATGCCGTAGTTGCGCCCGTCGAAGCCGTTGATCAGCAGGTAGCAGTCGTTCTTGTAGTGGATCAGCCCGCCGGTGTTGGGATCCCAGTTGACGGTGTCGCCGACGGGACTCTCGTTGACGGAGATGTCGTGGTGGAAGAAGAGCCGAAGTTCGCGCGGGCGGCCGCGGAGATCGGTCGCGGTGATGCGTCGGAAGTAGACGGGGCTCCAGTAGTCGACCGCGTCGTTGCAGAGCAGTTCGATGCCGAGACGGTCGTTGCGGAGGCGGACCTCCGTGACGAGGGTGTCCGGCTTGTAGCGGAGGCTCCGGGTCCACTCGCCGTTCTCGACCCAGGCGAACTCGCCGTCCACCCAGACGCCGAAGCGCTGGACGTGGCCCACGGTGTGGTTGGGCATGCCCACGTGCGGCCAGTAGAGGTCGCGGATGCGATAGAGGTCGTCGAAGGTGACGAGAAGCTCTCCGTTTCCGACGGGAATGTTGCGGGGCATCTGATGGCGCTCGGGGGGCTCGGCGGGACGGGGACGGACGCGCAATGCGCAGGCCGCGACGAGCGTTATCGACCGAACATCCCGGCCGGATGAGGGCGTTGCCGAACTCCCGGCCTCTCTCGGCACTGCCGCGGCGAAACCAAGTTACCGGTCCGAGGATCCAGTTCTCGACAGCGGGGTCTCGACAGCGGGCTCCCGCCGGTCGGGTTGCGAGAATGGACCATCTCGGAGCCCACGGAGCGTCGCTTCACGGGGATGCCATCCGCCCCACGACGGCGGGTCGGGCCCGCGGACCGGTCGGCCGTGGCGAGGATCAGTCGTCGAAGCGGGCGAACAGCAGGCTGACGTTGTGCCCGCCGAACCCGAACGAGTTGTTGATCGCGAATCGCAGCGGCCGCTCCTGGGCGGTGTTCGCAGCGAAGTCGAGATCGAACTCGTCGTCGGGCTCGTCGAGGTTGATCGTCGGGGGCACCACGCCTTCGTGGAGAGCGAGCACCGTGGCGACGCTCTCGATGCCGCCGGCGGCGCCGAGGCAGTGCCCGGTCATGCTCTTGGTCGAACTCATCACCACCCGCTTGGCGTGGTCGCCGAACAGCCGCTTGACCGCCTGGACCTCGGCGGCATCGCCGAGGGGTGTCGAGGTGCCGTGGGCGTTGATGTAGTCGATGGCGTCCGGAGCGATCTCCGCCTCGGCGAGCGCGGCCCGCATGGCGGAGGCGGCACCGCTGCCCTCTTCGTCGGGGGCCGCGATGTGGGAGGCGTCGCCGGAGGATCCGAAGGCGAGGACCTCGGCGTAGATTCGGGCACCTCGCTTGCGCGCGTGCTCGAGGTCCTCGAGGATGAGCACGGCACCGCCCTCGGCCAGGACGAAACCGTCACGATCGCGGTCGAACGGGCGGGACGCGCCCTTCGGATCGTCGTTGCGGGTCGAGAGGGCCTTCATCGCTGCGAAGGAACCGATGCACAGGGGGCTGACCGCCGCTTCCGTGCCGCCGGCGAACATCACGTCCGCGAGGCCGCGCTGGATCAGGTGGAAGGCGGTGCCGATCGCGTGACCGCCAGTCGCGCAGGCGGTGGCGGTCGCGGAGTTGGCGCCCTTGAGATGGTGTCGGATCGAGACGTTGCCGGCGCAGGCGTTGACCATCAGCTTCGGCACGACGAAGGGGCTGATCTTTCGAGGGCCGGTCTTGAGGAGCTTTCGATAGCCCTCCTCGATGGTGAGGATGCCGCCGATGCCCGAACCGATCACGACGCCGCGGCGGCCGTGGTCGCCGGTCTCGAAGTCGATGCCGCAGTCCTTGGCCGCCTCTTCGGCGGCCCACAGGCCGAGGTGGCAGAAGCGATCCATTCGCTTCGCCTCGCGGGCGTCGATGAGTTGCGTCGGGTCCCAGTCTCGGACCTCGCCGGCGAACCGCACCGTCCACTCCTCGGACTGCTCGAAGGACTCGATCGTGTCGATGCCGGAGCGTCCCTCCTTGAGGCCGCTCCAGGTGTCGGGGACGTTGTGCCCGAGGTCGGTGATGGCACCGAGGCCGGTGACGACCACCCGCCTGAGCTGAATCGTTCGCATGGGGTAGGGAGCGCCCGAGGGCGCGAACACGGCGACTCGAAACACCGCGAGACCGCGCTCCGGGGAGAGCGGTCTCGCGACGACGGCGTCAGCCGTTGTTCATGTTGGCCTTGATGAAGTCGATGGCCTGGCCGATGTTCTGGATCTTCTCGGCCTGGTCGTCCGGGATGGACGTCTCGAACTCGTCCTCGAACTCCATCACCAGCTCGACGATGTCGAGGCTGTCGGCGTTGAGGTCGGTGAAGGCGGTCTCGCGGGTGATCTGGCTCTTGTCGACGCCCATCTGGTCGGCGACGATGTCGATCACCTTCGTTTCGATTTCTTGCTCGGTCACGGTGGGCTCTCCTCGCGTCCGGGTGGCGGACGTCGGACCTCGGACGTCTGAATTCGGGCGGTGAATATAGCGGAACCGGCGGGTTCGGACAGCCGGGCCGGGGATCGGGACCCTCCCCCGGAGAGTGGCCGTCGGACCCGGCGACGAGACGGGGTTCAGGTCGCGAGGCCCCCATCCACCACCAGCACCTGGGCGGTCATGTAGCCGGCCTCGTCCGAGGTCGCGTAGGCGGCGGCGGCAGCGATGTCCTCGGCGGCGCCGAACCGTCTCAGCGGGATCTGGGGCAGGACCTGCTGCCGGACGGCGTCCGGCAGGGCCGCGGTCATGTCGGTCTCGATGAAGCCCGGGGCGATCACGTTGGCGGTGATGCCCTTGGCGCCGAGTTCCTTGGCGATGGTCTTCGTCAGGCCGACGAGGCCGGCCTTGGCCGCGGCGTAGTTGGCCTGTCCAGCGTTGCCGGTGAGCCCCGACACCGATCCGACGTTCACGATGCGTCCGAATTTGCCGCGCATCATCGGTCGGGCCGCCGCCCGGCACGCGACGAACGCCGAACGCAGATTGACGTTCAGCACGGTGTCGAAGTCCTCGTCGCTCATCCGGAGCAGCAGACCGTCGCGGGTGACGCCCGCGTTGTTCACCAGGATGTCGAGGCGGCCGTGGGCCTCCGCCACCGACTCGACGAGGCCGGTCATCTCCTCGGAGCTGCCGACGTCGCAGGTGCGAAACTCGGCACTGCCTCCCGCGGCGGCGATCTCGCTCACGAGGGTCTCGAGATCCCCGGCGGATCGACTTGCCGCGACCACATGTCGGCCGTCGGCGGCGAGGCGGGTGGCGATGGCACGGCCGATGCCGCGACTCGCGCCGGTCACGATGGCGACTCTGCGGTCGATGGCGATGCTCCAGAAGAGGGTGCGTAGGGCGGTCGGAACGTGGATCGAGAAACGCCCGCCATGTCGGCGGGCGTCTTCGAACTTGCTGGGAGTGTAGCGGACGCTGCGGGTGTCGCAGGCCCGGGGTCGAGTCAGCGACCGAGCGGGCCGCGTGGAGGAGCCACCGGGGTTCCGCCGGGCATCCGTCGCCCCGGCACCCCCGGGCTGGGGGCTCCGGCGGGGGTGATGCCCGGACCGGATCCTGTGTCCGCGAACTCGGCGGCCTCGGAGAAGTCCTGCTGAGGGATCACGACCTCGTCGTCGGGGTCGGAGGCTCTGGCGATCTCCGCTGCGTTGACATCGAACCACGCCGCGATCCAGTCTTCGCCGCTCAGGCGATTCATGATGTCCGGCGGCGTCGGCAAGGCGTCGAATGTCGCATCCTGACCGGCAACTTCCATGAGCCACAGCTGAGGCTGGAACTGCAGGCCGGTGTGGAAGATCGCAAGCATCGCGTCGTCGCCCTCGGGGCTGCGACCGGTCTGCACGTCGACCCGCGAAACGAGATCGGCGGTCTCCGACCACGTGCCATCCTCGACGAGGAGATCCAACTGCAACTGATCCGGGAAGGACAGCATCGGGCGGACCGACGCGTGGTTGCCGCGAACGAACGCGTCGCAGAACTTCAGCACGGCGATCCGCTCCGCGTCGGTGCCGGGCGCCTTGTCCTCGGGAAGATTCACCCGCTCGTCGATGCCGAGCTGGACCATCAGGTCGGCGATGGGGGTCACCGGCGGCGGCGGCGGTGGTCCCGGGGCCGGCGGCGGAGCCTGGACCACCGGAGCCGGTGGCGGCGGTTCCTCACCGCAGGCGGCGAGGCCGGCAACGAGGCCACCCGCGAGCATCGCCCCCATGGCGAGGCGGAAGCGGCCGTCGGTGCTTCGGTAGGTGCTTCGATTGATTGGTCGTTCAGGCATCGGGAGGTCCGTCATGGCTGATCACCTCGCAGGTCCGGTCGATCCGTCGCATCAGGCCCCGCAGCACGGTGCCGGGGGCCAGTTCGTGGAAGGTCGGCGGGAAGTTCCCATCGCCGCCATGAACCGCGGCGATCAAGTCCTCGCAACCCTGACTCCATCGTACGGGCTTCACAAGCTGCTCAACCAGCCTTTTCCGCAGAGCGTCCGGATCACCCTTCTCGTGGGGTCTTGCGGTGACGTTGGACCAGACCGGGAACCTCGGATCACGGATCTCCACCTTGGCGAGGGCCTCGGCAAGGCCGTCCGCGGCAGGTTGCATGAGAGGGCTGTGGAACGCTCCGGCGACCTGCAGCGGGGTGGCCCGGACGCCGAGTTCGCCGGCCTTCTCGACCGCCCGCTCGCAGGCGGAGCGATCCCCGGAGAGGACGATCTGGCCCGGGGCGTTGAAGTTCGCGCAGACCAGGACGCCTCCGCCGCGGGCTGCGGCTGCGAGTTCCTCGGCCTTGGCCTCGTCGGCGCCGATCAGGGCGACCATGCCGCCCTCGCTCGATTCGGCCGCCTGCTGCATCAGGCGCCCCCGCAAGGCGACCAGTCGCAACGCGTCCACGAACGTGAAGGCGCCTGCGAGATGCAGTGCGGTGTATTCGCCGAGGCTCAGGCCAGCGCCGGCGACGACCGTTCCCGATTCGTTCCGCTCGAGCAGGCCCTGCCAACTCGCGACGGCGCAGGTGAACAGCGCCGGTTGGGCGATGTCGGTCCGGTCGAGATGTTCGGATGGTCCGTCGAAGCACCGGGCGCTCAAGGGGACGTCGCCGAAGGCGTCGAGCCCCGCCAGCGCCTCGTCCGCCGCGGCGAAGGTCTGCGCGGCGGCGGGGCAGGAGTCCGCCCACGTCCTGCCCATGCCGACCTTCTGCGCGCCTTGCCCGGGACAAAGCAGGACCAGTTGGCCTTGGCCGCTCATCGAATGCTCATCCGATCAGATCCTCCAGACGCTGCTGGCCCAGGTCATCCCGCCTCCGAAGGCGACGAGGCAGACGATCTCGCCCTCGCGACACCGGCCCGACTTCCGAAGCTGGTCGAACAACAGGCCCACGCTGCCCGCCGAGCTGTTGCCGAAGCGGTCGATGTTGACCGGCATCTTCTCCTCCGGGATGCCGATCTTCTCCCGCGCCGCCGCGATGATCCGCTCGTTGGACTGGTGGCACACGAACAGCGAGACGTCGTCGACCGAGAGGCCCGTGCCGGCGAGGGCGTCCTCCACGGTCTCGCGGAATCGGGTGACGGCGAAGCGAAACACCTCGCGGCCGTTCATTCGAAGATGGCCGAGACGGATGGGGTTGTCGCGATCGTGCTCGGGCACCTCCCGCTCGCGGCGGGGGATGTAGAGGCTCTCCCACCCGCTCCCGTCCGCGTGCATTCGCTGGTAGATGCAGCCGCGGCCGGGGTCGTCGTCCCGAACCAGCACCGCCGCGCCGGCGGCGTCGCCGAAGAGGATGCTGACCGAACGGTCGTCGTAGTCGATGATCGAGCTCATGGCATCGACGCCGATGACGCCCACGCTGCGGAACCGACCCGACCTGATGAGGCTCTCCGCGATGTTGATCGAGTAGACGAATCCGCAGCAGGCCGCGGTCACGTCGAACGCCGCGGCCGGGGTGGCCTCGACCGCGGCGGCGATCCGACAGGAGACCGACGGGCAGGCCATCTCGCCGGTGCAGGTGCCGCAGACGATCAGGTCGAGATCGCTGCCCACCATGCCCGCATCCGCAAGCGCGGCCGTCAGGGCGTCCCGGCCGAGCGTGAAGGTTCCCTCCGTCTCGGGATCGCAGATGCGCCGTTCGCGAATGCCCGTGCGCTGCACGATCCACTCGTCGCTGGTGTCGAGAATCTTCTCGAGATCGTGGTTGCTCAGCACCCGATCCGGCACCTTGCTTCCGGTGCCGGCGAGTCGCACGCCACAGGGCGGTGGGGTCATGCCGGGACTTCTTCCATCTCGGCCAGTGCGGAGACCATGGCGTCGTTGAGGCCGCTCTGGGCGAACTGGCGGGTTCGAAGGATCGCGTTGGTGATGGTGCGGGCGACGCTGGAGCCGTGGGCGATGATGCTGTACCCGTTGACGCCGAGCAGAGGTGCTCCGCCGTACTCGTGGTAGTCGTGCTTGGCGTAGATGCTTCGCACGACGGGCTCGAGACGGAGGGCGAGCGACGGATCGATCTCCATCACCTCGGCGGCGATCGCCTTGAAGATGCCCGCGGAAAGGCCCTCGGCGAGCTTGAGCATGACGTTGCCCACGACGCCGTCGGTGATCACCACGTCGGCCTCGCCGTTGAAGACGCCGCGGCCCTCGACGTAGCCGATGAAGTTCGTGTCGCGCGACGATCGGAGCAGGTCCCGCGCCCGCTTCATCTCGGTGGTGCCCTTCTGCTCCTCGCCGCCCACGTTCATCAAGGCGACCCGGGGATTCTCGACTCCGAGGACCTTCTGCGAGAAGACCCTGCCCATCACCCCGTACTGGGCGAGGTGATGCGGCTTCGGGGCGATGTTGGCGCCCACGTCGAGCAGCACGATGGGGCCGGCGAAGGTGGGCACGGTCACGGCGATGCCGGGGCGATGCACGCCCGGCAGACGCTTCATGTGGAACTGGCTCGCGGTGACGCAGGCACCGGTGTTTCCGGCGGAGAGCCAGCCGTCGAGCTTCGCCTCCTTGGGGCCGCTCATGCGGGCCAGCACGACGATCGAACTGTCGGGACGCTGCCGGACGCTGTCGACCGGCGGCGCCGCCATCTCGATCACCTCGGTGGTGCCGATGATCTCGATCCGGGGATCGTCGATGCCTCGTTCCGCGATCGCCTCGGCGATCAGATCCCGATCGCCGGCGAGGGCGATGCGATCGTCCGCGTCGAGCTGCTCGAGCGCCGCAAACGCGCCCTTGAGGATCTCGCCGGGCGCGTGGTCGCCACCCATGACGTCCACGCCGATTCGCATGTGCCTCTGCTTTCCTCGATGAGCGGCGGGTTCGGGGGATCGAGAACCGGTCGGGTCACCGCCTGTGCAACCGAGCGAGAACGACCGGTCAGGCGTTGCCTGTGCGGACGGTCAGGCCGGGCCGCACGTAACCGCAGTGGCGGCAAGCGCGATGGGGCTGCTTGACCTGCCCACAGTTGGGGCAGGACACCGCGTGCGGATTGCGGAGGGCCTGATGGGCACGCCGGCGTCGGCTGCGGCCGTGGGACTGACGAAAGGCTGGAACGGCCATGGTTCGGACTCGCTGAAAGGGCCTGAAGGGACGTGCCGGGAGGGCGTGTACGACCCACGCCCGACCTCAGGCTTTGACCGCCACGCGGCGTCCCAAGCGTCGAACCGAGCAAGGTATGGGGCTCCTCGGGGGGTGTCAAGAACTCGATCCCGGTTCTGACCGGCGGCAACTTCGGTCCGGGAGGGGGCGGATCGCTCTCGAGGGGCGTCTCGCTACGATTCGCGCACCATGGCGACGTTCGATCTCTTCACGGATGGGGCCTGCGAGGGCAATCCAGGCCCTGGCGGCTGGGCCTTCGTGCTTCGGGGAACCGACGGCGAGCGAGAGCAGGCGGGGGGAGAGACCTCCACCACCAACAACCGGATGGAGCTGACGGCGGTCATCGAAGGCCTCCAGCAGGTCCCGGCGGGTGCCGAGGTGACCCTGCATTCCGACAGTCAGTACGTCACCAAGGGCCTTTCGGAGTGGCTTGTGGGGTGGAAGCGGCGGGGGTGGCGGACGACGTCGGGGCCGGTCAAGAACGCCGATTTGTGGAAGCGTCTCGACATTCTGGCGGCCGAACGGACCCTCCGAACGGTCTGGGTCCGGGGCCACGACGGACATGTCGAGAACGAGAGATGCGATCGACTCGCCGTGGCGGCGGTGCCCCGCCCGGCGGGGGCGGCCCGTCGCCCTCGCCGCTGAGGGCAAGGGCAGCGAGTCGTCGAGCGGAGCCGAATGGAAAGGACCGATGTGGACCCTTGCCAGGTCAGGGGGGCGACGGTACCTTCTCCGATTCCCCCAAAGAGGCCGTCGTTCATGCCCACGATCAACCAGCTGGTCCGACGCCCCCGCGTCGATCCCCCGTCCAAGAGCAAGGTCAAGGACCTCGCCGCCTGCCCGCAGAAGCGGGGGGTGTGCCTGCAGGTCCGAACCGTGACGCCGAAGAAGCCCAACTCCGCGCAGCGGAAGGTGGCCCGCGTCCGCCTGTCCAACGGCAAGGAAGTGAGCGCCTACATCGGCGGCGAAGAGCACAACCTGCAGGAGCACTCGATCGTGCTCGTCCGCGGAGGACGCGTTCGCGATCTTCCGGGCGTCCGCTACCACATCGTTCGCGGCGCGCACGACTGCCTCGGCGTGGACGGTCGGCGACAGGGGCGGTCGAAGTACGGCGTCAAGCGCAAGTCCGCCGCCAAGAAATGATCCAGTGATTCAGTGAT